>JBCDJM010000075.1:0-27540 GCA_038747755.1 Cyanobacteria bacterium P01_H01_bin.35 | reverse complement strand
CAATAATTGATAATTGATAATTACCTCTCCCTAAGCTGTAATATTAAATCAAATCTAGGAAAGTATTCTAGAAAAAATTTATCATAGGAAATACTAAATTAAAAAAAATATTCAATTCTATACTTCTGACTTCTGACTTCTAACTTCCGACTTACAGCGCTTTTCATATGAGTGAACCACAAAAGGGTAAAATGTGATTAAAGACAAAATAGTTATCTAGAGCGATCGCTCAAATTACTGAAGATGATGCAATGGGTTGGTTTGAACATTGTGGTTTATTCATATGAAAACCGCTGTAATAAACAATGCCCGGTACACAGGTTGATTTTTTGCTAAAGTTGCCTTTTCTCTTTCAGATAAAACTGGCAACATATTTTCGTTTAACCAATCATTAGAACTTCGATAAAATGAACTATGCTCCGAGAACCGATCGCACATTTTTTTTGCTACCTCTTCCACATCAGAATGCAGAAAAACTTCCCCTCCTACTGTTAAATAATTTGCTAAATCTTCGACTAACTTTGGTTGTACAACTCGACGGGTTTGATGACGTCTTTTAAACCAAGGATCGGGAAATAAAATTGATACTCTTTTTAATACTCCCTTTGGGAAAGATTGAAATATTTTGTATAGAGAAATATTGACGTTACAAAACAAATAATGCAAATTATTTAAACCCTCTTCGTCTCGCCAATTATTAGCTTCTATAACTAACGGTTCCCGTATTTCTAAACCCAGAAAATTCCACTCAGGTTCTACCTGTGCCATCTCCCATAAAAATCTACCTCTAGCACAACCAATATCTAAATGTAATGGTTTGTTCATATCTGCATAAATATCAGTTAATTTTGGTATATTTAATGGCTGTTGATATTTCCTAGCTAAAGGATTAACGTGTTGTCTAACTCTTACTCTTGTCAAAATTTGTACCTCTATTATAAGGGATTTTAAGATATCTAAGAAACCGGGTTTATCTACCTAGTTTGAGCTAACTTTTAAGTATACCAATAAACCCGGTTTCTGGTTTTTCTCCTATTCATCAAACATCAAATGCTGAATCTTGACTAGCAAAGGTTTTGAGTTCGATTGTATAAATTTTTGACATTCATCAGTACGGTTAAATTGCTACAAAAGTCATTCAACAGCTTAACGGCTTTGAGAAGAGTTATGCAACACATCCACAGCATTGCTAATTTTTTGGTTTAAGAAACTGGGTTTATCTGAGTTACCTGGTTAATCTTTAAATCTATTAAGTAGTCGTGCAAAATTATTTGTATATAATTTGGTCTCTAAGCCTGACATAGTGAGAAGTTAATGCACAATTAATTTTGCTTAAGCACTTAATAAAACAGGTTTCTAGTTTTGGTTTCTACCTCCCACTCAAACGCCGATAAACTGTCACTAACCCATCGGCATCCCCGACATTTCCTGGAAACAAAACCACAGGTAACTCAGGAAACTGAGGATGGTTTGTGGGAGTCCGTACCATCGAACAACCTGCTAAAACCTGACCTAACAACCTGGCAGTAGTCAACGCTAAACCTTTACTCACAGTATCATTAGAAGTAATTCCACCTTTACTGATTAAAAATCCAATATCCTCCGGCAAACCCCGAACAATATCCATTAATAATTCTGAAACTGCTACACCAAACTCTAAACGCACCTGCACATTTTCAAAAGTCAACTCTTCACGACTGGTATAAACCACAGGTGTTTTCCCTTCTGCATGAACGGCATAAACTTTTTCCAGAATATTTTTGAGTAAAGTTGCTCTTTGCTCTGGAGAGTCTTCAACTAAATGAGACACATCCACCTCTACACCCACAACATCAGATTCCTGCAACAACCTTTCCAACTGTTGAGTAGATTTCTTAACATGAGAACCAACAATAATTATACCTGGTTTCCCACTCCTAACATATTGTCTCATTTCCTCCGCAGCTACAGGTTGAGCACCCAAAGCAGCGAGGGAAGTTAAAATACTGGCAGCACTGCGCAACAGAAACTTTTTACCTTGACTTGCGGCTGCCAATAGATCCTTGGCAAAATAGTCTAAGTCCGCTTGAGTTTCTCCATCCACGACTCCACATTGGTTCCCAGTTAATTTCAGTAAACGTTCTAAACTGCCAGAACGAATATCATCAAGGGTAAACTTTTCTACAGTTTCTGCTTTGATCTGACCCTTAGTTTTCTCTTCCACATAATTAGGCAAATAACTATAGGTGTAACCAAATACCGAATCTTTAGCAAATTCTGTTTCGTGAACTGGAGTTTCGACACCATTGACTATTAAATAGTGGGTGCTGTTGCGGGTAACTCTCCCTCCTTCAAAAAATGCCGGAACTAAGAAATGAGCATCAAACTGACCTAACTCTGCTGCAATAACATCCGTTTCTATAGGGTAATGACCCCGTAGAGTAGAGTCAGAACGACTGACAACTAGAAAATCTTGGATATTTGATTGAGCGATCGCTTCTGTCAGATTTTGTGTAACTTCTTGCGTTACATTTGCTGCTTGTTCAGGAGTCAGAGCGCGAGTATTGGAGAGGATAAAAAATATAGGAGATTCATCAAGTAATCCTAATTTTAGAGTTTCTACATCCCACTTAGTTAGAAGCAGACAACTATGAACGGTTTGGGAACCTGTGGGATCGTCATCTATAACAATAATTTTAGGTTTGTTAGTAGTCATATTTTTGGCTAAATTATACGAAAAAGTCTTTCTCAACTTTTACCAAAAAATTGGGTATAATGTCAAAAAAATTAGATGTGTTTTCCCCAAAATAATGATTATTATTCTCATAAAATCTCGCAATTTCCCACCCTTGTTAACGATATTTAAACCATTATCCCACAATAGTTTTGAGGCGCTTGTAACCCCGTAAATATATCCACTTTAATAACTTGGCGCATTTCCTGTTGGTCGGTAGTATTCAGTTCAATATCCTCAAGGTTCATAAAGTACCGATGGATATAAAGTTAAACAGCAGCGATCGCTTCTTTAATGCTAGAGGTTTCTGCAACGCTATCCATCTGGATGTCAATGAGTAGTTTTTGATATAGCGCTACGCGAAGCGTGAATAGGGAATAGGGAATAGGGAATAGTAGACTAATAAAGGGTTTTAGGATTTAGAAATGTCAAGAGCCTTAATGCCTAGCGCTATAAAGCTGAGGAGTGGTAGTTATACCAGTTTGAAAATCGACAAAAATGGCATCAATATCACCATTTGCTAGGTCAAAACCTTCCTGTTTATAGCAGTTTTCATGTTTTTTAGAGTACAGAGATTTAAAGAAAGGAGAAAATCATGGGTAAAGGATGGAAAATTCTCCCCTACTCCCTACTCCCCTGCTCCCCTAGAGCCTTAACCAAGAATGAAACAGCCCTGCCCTTGGATAGGGGATAATAAATAAAAAAAATTCCTTTTAGTCAATCAATTCTGTTTTAAGAAGGGGTAATTATTAATTGTTAATTGTTCGCAAGTTAATTGCTGAATTTTTAAGCCGTATCTATCCCAAATCTCGTACTTTTTGGAAACTTGAAAATCCTAAAAACTTTATATTTCAATACTTTGAGCTATAATCAGCAAACTATAGGTAAAAAGCGGGTAGGGGGAATCGAACCCCCATCATTAGCTTGGAAGGCTAAGGTTTTACCACTAAACTATACCCGCATCCATTTATTTAATATAGCACAGTTTCTCAAAATTGCAACTCAATCAGAAAAAAAAATTTTCGACCTTATCAATATCAACTTATAGGACTTCGACTGACCACAAAGCCCAAAATATCTTCATCTATACCTTTTAGCTTTAAAGCTCCGTAGTTCCTCACCATCCGACTATCCAGATACTGGGCCACTGTTGCTGATACCAAAATTGTATTTGGCTCTGCGGCCTCCTGTAAACGAGCTGCAATATTTACTGATGGACCAATAGCTGTATAATCAGATCGCTCTGGACCACCAAACATTCCAACTACAGCATTCCCCTGATGAATTCCACAACGAAACCTCACAGGAGGCACCCCGTTGTCTCCAATAAACCTCAAACTTTGCCACCGCTCATTCAACTTATCTAAAGCTTCCAACATTGCCTGAGCTGAAGCTACCGCTCTTCGCACTTGCTCTTGTGCAGTCAACTCTTCAGGTGAGCCATAAATTGCCATCACAGCATCCCCCACAAACTTATCTACGGTACCACCATTAGCAAAAATAGCTCTTGTCATTTCTGCCAAATATTCATTTAATAATTCTGCAATACGAGACGACTGCAAAATATTCGACATCCGAGTAAAACCCACAATATCACTAAATAAAACTGTTACCAACCTTGGTTCTGGTGACAAATCCAAAGCTAATTCTCCTTCTGCTGCTCGTTGCACCATTTCTTGTGGTAAAAACCGCCTTAACACTGATTCGGTTAAGTAAGAATTCAACTTTTGCACCTGTCGCTCATTCTCTTTCAAAACCAACAAATTTCGCACTTCTGCTAACAATTCTCTATCATTAAACGGCTTTGATAAATAAGCATCTGCTCCTCTTTCCACACCTTCAATTCTAGTATCTTCATCTGCTTTAGCAGTTAACAAAATAATCGGCGTACCTCGTAATTGTTGTTCTTCTCGAATCATTTTAATTAAATCCAAACCCGATACAACTGGCATCATTAAATCCGTTATGATTACATGAGGATGATGAATTCTTGCAACTTCAAATCCGTCAGATCCATCCTTAGCTAACACCACATTAAAGTTAGATTTTCTCAGAATTCTTAACAGATAGGTTCTCAAATCTGGATTATCATCTACCACCAAAATAGTAGCTACTGTTGTATCATCACAATTAGCTTTAACAAAATTTTCCTTCTCGTCTACAGCTTGTAACTCCTCTGCTTCTTCTAACTCTGCTTCTACATCCGCCAACTCAACAGCTAACTTAGTAGCATCAAATTCTGCAGGTACTTCCGATACTTGTGCCACAGGTAAATGGGTACTTTCTGTTGGCAGCAAAACTTTAAAAGTAGTACCTTGACTATAAACTGATTCTACAGTTATTTGACCACCATGAAGTTCTACTAATTCTTTGACTAAAGCTAAACCTAAACCACTACCTTCATAAGAACGATTTACTGAACCTACTGCTTGCCGAAATCTTTCAAACAAAAAGGGAATTTGTTCTTGACGAATGCCAATACCAGTGTCTTCTACCTGTAATAAAAAATGTTCTTCAGCGGACTCAATTGAAATCCTAATTCTACCTCCAGCAGGGGTGAATTTCATAGCATTTGAGAGCAAATTGTAAATAACTTTATCAAATTTTTCTACATCTAAATATACTGGTTGACAATCATCACTAAAGTTTGTAACTAGATTGATTTCTTTTTTCTGGCAGTAGGGGGCAAAAGATTCGACAATATTATGACAAAGATCGACAAGACTACAGGGGCGAAAACAAGGCTGCATTCTTCCTGCATCGAGTCTTTGCAAATCTAGTAATTGATTAACTAATCTCAAAAGACGACGAGAATTACGCAGTGCTATCACACCAGATTCTAGAGTTAAATCTTTTTTGGAGTTCACTGCTTCTTCTAATAATCCAATCATTAGAGTCAGAGGAGTACGAAATTCATGGGAGATATTCTGGAAAAATTCTGTTTTGAGGCGATCTGCTTCAATTAGTCTTTCTGCTTGTTCTCTAGTGGTTTGATAAAGACGTGATTGTTGAACAGCGATCGCTGCTTGGGAAGCTACTGCCTCAGCTAGTTCAATTTCAGAAGCTTGCCATTGCCTTTCATAAGAATTGTGGCGCAGAGAAATACTGCCAATAATTTTACCATCAACAGTCAGGGGGACTACCATCAAAGCACGAGCAGTAAAGCGTAAGGGGAGTTCATCTTCATTAAATTCTTGAGGTTTATTTAGATCGCTAACTGCCACCGTTTTTTTTCTTTTTAGCAATTCTATTAAAACAGGATTGCTACTAATAGGAACAACTGACTGATGTAACTGCATTGGACTCAATAAGTCGTCATCATTAGAAATTTCTGCCCCAACCACAGATTCATCTGGCAGAGGATCGGCTTCAGTAGCACTAACTGAGGATTGAGCTTGAGCATCATATAATCCCACACAGTGAACATATTCATCGACTTCCGTCCACAATGAGAGAACGCAACCATCTACTTGCAATGCTTGTCCTAACTGCTGAGTGATGGCAGCAAAAATATCTTTAGGGTTTAGACTAGAGCGAATAACAGTGGTGATAGTATTGACTAGACTTTCTCGTTGAGCAAGACTTCTGAGTTGTTCATAAGCACGAGCTTGAGACAGAGCTAGAGCAGCTTGATCGGCAACTGTAATTAAGAGTTGAACTTCATGATCTTGCCAGTTCCGATATTCCCCACACTGGTGCAGTGCTAAAACTGCAATTAAGTCTAATCGGGAAAATAGAGGCACAATTAGACTAGAACAAATATCCACTGCTAGGTAAGCTTGTCGGCGTTGTTGAAGTTCTACAGTCTCTCCTTTTAGCCTTTCGTGATTTTGGATATCTGAAATGATTTCTACATCAGTTGTTTCCCAGATAATATGAGGGAAAATTTCTTCTGGTATTTGAGGCAGATCGTTATTTAGTGCTTGTTCAGAATTATGTTCTTGATTCTGGTAAACAACAAACCATTCGTTTCCTCTATGACTATCTTGAAAAGGACAACAGATAGCCAAACTCACTTCAAACATTTGGCCAATACTTTCTACTATCCTTTGCAGCATCTGCCGATAATTTGGTGCAGAGCGAATAGTATTGGTAACTGCGTATAGGAGAGATTCTTGCTGAAGGGCACGACGTAGTTCATCAGTGTGAGATTTTAGGACATTATGGGTGTCAACTGCCTGCTTGACTAATGCTTTGAGTTCCTCAGCATTCCAAGGTTTAGTCAGATATTTAAAGACTTTACCAGAGTTGATGGCTTCTACTAAATCTTCTACATCTGTATAGCCAGTTAAAATAATTCTAATAGTATCAGGATATTGGTCAGCAGTAAGACTTAAGAATTCTGTCCCACTCATTTTGGGCATTCGCTGGTCTGAAATAATTACAGCGACTACCCCAGATTTTTCGAGAATTTCCAGCGCTTCTGGCCCACTTTCGGCTCGCAGCACCTTGTAGTCTCGGAAAAAGGTGCGGTAAAGAAGGTCTAAATTATCTGGTTCGTCATCGACAACCAAAATTTTCGGTTTAAGTTTTTTTTGTCTCAAACTCATGCACCGCTCTCCGTGCTTTCAGGGCAGTTATGATGAATTGTACTGATTCGGCCACTAATATTAAGATATAACTTCATTCCACTTCGAGATCGATTAAGGATGGCCTTTTATATCTAAATTAATTAACCAAAAAGTCTATTTCTTGACTTTGGTATTTGCCCACTGAAAAAGGCTACTTAAAATTGTATATACTTGCTTACTAAAATTTCAGTCTATTAAATTCATAATATGTATACATTAGTATTTATTTCCCAGATTCAATTCTTGAAGATTTTCTCATAATTTTTTTTATTCAGAACAAAAACTATTTTGACTTAGAACAAAATCAACCCAAATTTCCTATATTTTATGAATTTTTAATCTTGATCGATATATTACTCTTCTCATAATTGAGTGGCCTTTTTTTGTTTTAAACTACCCCCTTGATTTATTATACTAAAACCTATTGGAGAACTTCTCAAGATCATCTGTTAGTCTTAACCAGTTTCTCTGCAAAAATTTAAGATTTATCTTTATCTAGGGTTTAATCTTAATTTTAGCAGATTACTTGCATTATCAGGTCTGTTTTCGATTATTACTAATTATGAAAGGCGACATAATACAAGAATAGTTCTATGAGAATGCTGACTTAAAGAATCTATTAGAAGGTTCTTGATATTCAATGTATTGCTTAAACTTATCGACAGTATAACCATCATAACTAGATAGATAACAACTGCTATTCCAAAATACTTTTTTTCCAATAAACTTTATTGAAGTTTCCTTTCCTGTAGAATAAAGAGTGTGTAAATATCAGGAAAAGTATTAGATCAAATCTGGTATTTTATGTCTTAATTTAGTTGAATAAATTACTTCACTGATATTTGAGTAGGTACTGAAAACTATATGGATATAGTCAGCTTCAATATTAAATTATAGTAGTTCACAGTTATTATTTTCTTGAATCTTAACAATTGTTTTTTTTATAACAAGTAATATTTCATTTTTAAATACCAATACTATGTAGTAAGCATTTTTTTTCTATTATAAAACTTGTGACGACTAATTTAGGATTGCTATATAGTAATTCCCAAAAAGCTTGAGGTTCAAAATTAATTGGTTTTAGGAAGTAGCGAGTATGAAAAATGGGGAGATGAAAGGATGAGGAATAGAAAATATATAGCTTTTCAAAACTTTTTCCCAGGCGTAGAAGGATATCTTAATGTTTAAGCATAAATATAAGCAGGAAACAAAAATTTATCCGGATAATTTTAAAGTTTGCGATTCATTAATTATCTTTAGAAAAGATAGTTGAAATAATTTCTAAAATCAAAAGATATGATTGAAGATAAATTTAAGTCTATTTTGTTTTAGGAATTTGTGTTCAGAGTCTCTAAATAAAATGTAATACTAAAGCAGAGTCTAATATCATGCTCAGATTAAGAGTCTCTACCAAAATTAGTAGCATTAGGTAGTAGCAATCCGCGCATAGGTTGTGGTAAATCAAAAAGTAGATAAAAAACGGAAACTCCCGCCTGTTAACTTTTATCTGTTGCCTCTGTTGCTGCCTGTTCCCTTGCGCCTTACGCCCAGGTAGGGGCGCACCCCTGTTCCCTAAAAGCGGTAAGATTTTTATACACAAATAAAATAGGATTGCTATATAGATATTTATTATAGATATAGCTAGTGAGTGTATTGTGAACCCCTTCTTTGATTTCTCAAAATCTGTCAAACCTCTAGTCAGAAAATATCATCAATTTGACTTTTCAATCCGCATTGCTAAACCACAGGATCTCAAGAGTATTTCTGAAATCTTGACTAATAGTTTTCATTCTCGTGAAGGAATTATGGGTTATGTTTATCCTTTTTTACAACTAAGCATTTACGAAGATTTACGGAATCGTATCCGGTCTAAAGGTGAGCATTATTTATGTATTGTTGCTATGGTTATCAAAGACACTAAGTCTACTGAGGATTTATCTGCTATTGAAGGCCAAGATTTGGTGGGAACTGTGGAAATTAGTGTAAGATCACTTCAGCAGAATGGACTTTTATCCCTCAATCCTTGGCAGTTAGATGATTTTGAGTATGCTTATTTGTCAAATTTGGCTGTTGATGCTGATTATCGACGATTAGGAATTGCTCAACAATTGTTAAATTTTTGTGAACATAGAGTATCAGAGTGGGGATTTTGTGACCTATACCTTCATGTATTAGAAAATAATTATAGTGCCCGGAGGCTTTATTATAAAGCTGGTTACAGATTACAAGAAGTTGAGTGGACTTTCGGTTCTCTACTATTTGGGCAACCCCGAAAGTTACTTTTGCGTAAATCTTTTGAGAAAGTAGGGAGTAGGGAGTAGGGAGTAGGGAGTAGGGGAGTAGGGGAGTTTCACAGGGGTAGATTTTTTACCTTTGATATAAAAGAAGTGTGGGGAGAGGGGGAAGAGAGGGGAGTTTATAGCTATTTATTGTATAAAAGAGTACATTTTTTTGATGATTTTATACTCAATCAAAGGGAGCGATCGCTGCTTTGTTAAAAACCTACCCCTGTGAAAGTAGGAGAGTAGAGGAGTAGGGGAATAATTTTTTTGCCCAACTCTTGCCAGAAATGCTAGCTTTTTGAGCATGAATAGCTGAAAACCAGGTACTTTTTCCACACCTAAAAATACACCTTATTTCTCTGTCAATACTTTTATATTGAATCAGCAAGTCCTACTTAGGAGAAATGAAAATTTATAGAATGAAATAGGAGCAAGAATTGTATCTTGATTTTTCTGTCCTTGTTTGACCAAAATGCTAACTTTTTGCAGGTCTAAATCCCTACCTTCTGTAAGAAATAATTATCACATTCGTAAATTAATTACTAAAGTTTTCAGATAATTCTATCTCAAAATTTCTCAGCAAAAAAGCAAATTCATCTATAATTTCTTCAATTATTTTCGTACTAAGTTTTCTTGCTCCATGACCGGCCAAAGTAAGTATTTAGCATTCAGCAGTCAGCTCTCAGCTATAAGTAATTAACTTCATTATTATGGAAGAATAAATTAGTCTCTAAGAAAGAAAATTAAATCTAGTATAAGTTAAAAGAGTAGTTGCTTTATTCATTAAAAATATGAGAGCTGAGAGCTTACCGCTAATAGCTATTTACTTAAATTAATTACCAAAATTTTCAGGCAATTCTATCTCAAAGTTTCTCAGCAAAAAAGCAAATTCATCTGTAATTTCTTCAATTATTTTCGTAGTAGGTTTTCCTGCTCCATGACCTGCTTTAGTTTCAATTCTAATTAACACTGGATTATCTCCAATATGAACTTCTTGTAAAGCAGAAATAAACTTAAAACTATGAGCTGGAACAACTCGATCATCATGGTCAGCAGTAGTAACTAAAGTTGCCGGATAAGATATTTCTGGCTTTAAATTATGTAGAGGAGAATAAGCATATAAAGCTTTAAATTCTTCTTGATTTTCTGGGGAACCATAATCACCAACCCACGCCCAACCAATAGTAAATTTCGGGAAACGTAACATATCCATTACTCCTACTGCGGGTAAAGCTGCACCAAATAATTCTGGTCTTTGAGTTATACAAGCACCTACTAATAAACCGCCATTACTTGCACCAGTAATAGCTAATTTTTTTGAGCAAGTCCAGTTATTTTCTATTAACCATTCAGCAGCACTAATAAAGTCATCAAATACATTTTGTTTCTGTTGTTTTGTTCCGGCTTTATGCCACTCTTCACCATATTCTCCTCCTCCACGAATATTGGCTATTGCGTACACACCACCCATCTCTAACCAGACTAATCTACTAATAGAAAAATTGGGAGTGATAGAAACATTAAATCCTCCATATCCATAAAGAATAGTTGGGTTATTGCCATCTAGTTTTACACCTTTTTTGTGAGTAATAAACATGGGGATGCTTGTACCATCCTTACTACTATAAAAAATTTGCTTTGTTTCAAATTCATCGGGATTAAAATCTACATTTGGTTGGCGATAAATTTTACTTTCACCACTCACCATATCGTACTGATAAATAGTTGAGGGAGTGGTGAAACTAACATAACTATAAAATGTGGTTGTGTCGTGACGTTTGCCATAAAAACCACCCACTGAACCAATGCCAGGTAAATCTACATTTCTTACGACGGAACCATCAAGATTAAATATTTTTATCTGAGTATGAGCATCTTTTAAATAGAAAGCAACAAACTGATTATTCAGTGTGCCTACTCCTTGCAATGTATCTGTTGTTTCGGGAATAATTTCTTGCCATTTATCTTGATTTTCTCCTGTTACTAAAGAAGGAGATGGGGGGTTATTAATATCAATAGCAATAACTCGTCTTTTCGGAGCATCAAAATCTGTCACCAACCAAAAGATATTATCATCATTATCTATCAAACGATATTCAGCTTCAAACTCACTAATTAATTCTACTATTGGCGCATTTTGGATAGTTAAATCCTGATAAAAAACCAAATTTTTGCGGTCTGTACTTTGCCAAACTGTCAAAATCAAATATTTGCCATCTTCTGTAACATAACAATTAAAACTCCATTCTTTTTTGTCAGGTTTTTCATAAATTAGTACATCATCATCTTGAGAACTACCTAAACTATGATAGTAAACCTTATGTAAATAGTTAGTCTCTTTTAACTCCCCTTCTTTTGGTTGTTCGTAACGACTATAAAACAGACCCTGATTATCCTTTTTCCAAGTTGGTCTATAAAATTTAATCCATTGCAAAACATCCGGCAAATCTTCTCCCGTTTCAATATTTTTGATACGCCATTCTTGCCAATCTGAACCAGCTTTAGAAATACCATAAGCAATTAATTTGCCATCTTTACTAATAGCAATTCCCGAAAGAGCAACTGTTCCATCTTCTGATAATTTATTAGGATCTATCAAAACTTTTGGTTCAGCATCTAAAGTAGGTAAAGTGTATAAAACACTTTGATTTTGTAAACCATCATTTTTGTAATAAAAGTAGCGATCGCCTTCTTTAAAAGGAACGCTATATTTTTCATAATCCCAGATTTTAGTTAGTCGTTTTTTGATAGTTTCTCGTTCGGAAATTTCTGCCAGATAATTAAAGGTAATTTCATTCTGAGATTTTACCCACTCTTGAGTTTTTTCTGAGTCAGGTTCTTCTAACCATCGATAAGGATCGGCAACTTGAACGCCGTGATAATTTTGTACTGTGTCTGTTTTGTCAGTGATGGGATATGTTAGAGGTTGTTTTGGATATTTCATATTTTTGATTTGTGAATGGTTAAATAAAATAGCTATTAGCTATTAGCATTCAGCTATTAGCTTTTTGAACTTGGGTTTAAATCCCTTTATAAAGTTTACTTCTGACTACTAATTCAGTATTGGTTATTATTAATCTTAGAAGCAAATTTCACCTTGATCAAGTTTTTCTTGGAGTTTTGCTTTTATGTTATTGCCAAATTTCAGGTCAGATACTAGATGAGTTAAATCTTTATAGGGATTATTTTTTCTATTATTTATCAGCTTTTTTCTTTGATCAGTCCTAATACGCCAACCTTGGGAAGCAGTTATTAAATCATCTTCTTTTGCTGTATTGATATTAACAGCATTTGAGCTTGTTAAATATAGGGATGAAGTTGATTTTGTTTCAATAATTTTCTCTAAGGTTGAACTTGTTGAATTTGCTAATGCAGTTGATATTTGATCGATAACTTGATCTGCTTGAATAAATTCTATATTTTGCAACTCTAGCTTTCTTTTGAAAAGTTCTGAATATGAAGGAGCAATCATAAAAGCTAAGTCTGGAGGAGTATTTTCTGATATAGAAGTAAAAAAAATTATCTTTTACCACTATAGCAATACAAAAAACTGTTAAGACATTGATAAAATTGAAATCCTTTACAACTAATAACAATTCCCCAAAATAATGCTATACTTCCTCAAGACTTCAGTTATTAAGTAATAAATAAGATTCAGCAATCTTTTTAACGATTATAGAAAAAGAGTGAAAATATCTTATAGCTAAAAACCCTACTCCCTACTCCCTACTCCCTACTCTGAATTAGGTAAATATGACGATAAATACAGACTAATCTTCATTCTATATCTCCAGGCAATACAGTTGATTCTTCACCAAAAGATTCTCCAATTAGTTTGTAAATTTCTCTTAAATCTTCAGCTTCAAACGACTTAATCAATTTTTCTGCTGCCTTTTGAGGATTCTGAGGAACCACTACCCATAATTCTTGATTTAACTTACCTTCTGGTTGTTGTTCCAACCAATTTTTAACCGCAATTTTTCCTGATTCAGTAATTTGATAAAAACCTCTTCCACTGCTTTTTGATTGTTCCAACCATCCTAAATGTTCCCATCGTTTTCTCCATAGTTGAGCAGTGCTATGAGCATAATCTAATATTTCTCCTATTTTAGATGCGTTTAAAACTTCATTGTCCGAACAAACTTCCACCAGTTTAGAAAATTTATGAAAATAATTTGATGGATTTCCTAAATCTTTAAGTGGGTCTTCTGGTATCTCAACTTTTTTTATTTCAGTTGATTCTACTCCGCTAATTAATTCTTCAATTTCTTTCGGTTCACAACCTAATCCATAAGGTGGTTGAGCACGACATAATTCTTCATAGCTATTAAATGCTTTTCCTTGCTCATCAAGTAATTGTTGATAAGCTGCTGGTTGTTTCATTAATTCACGCCATGCTTTTAATTGTTCTGCATTAGCAACTATACTTTTTTTCAGAACAGATTGTAGTTTTAACTTAATCGCAAGTGCCCATTGTGGTGTTCCAGGAGTTGTGCTAATTCCTCCTGTTTTCCCTAAGGTTTCATAATCCATTTTTCCCTGCATAGAAAAGAAGATTTTCTTCTAGGTTATCTCAGATGATTTTTGAGTTTCTGAGGATTTAATTTTTTGCTAGCTCATACTTTAATAGGTATATTTTTAGGTATTAATTTTTTCCTATATTTCCTAATTTTTTCTTAGAAGATGAGCTGAAACAAAATTTGATTAGCAAGTATTTTTACCTAACAATAAAATTTGTCGGCTTCTTTATACTAGCTATTTGTATATTTTCTATTTTAGATTATAGATTCACTAAGTCAACTACTCTGGCGATGGGGAGCGAGGAAGTAAGGGAGTAGGGGAATAGGGGAGATGGGGTATTGGAGGGCAGTATTTTTCAACCTTTTTCTCATATTGCCTAATTCCCACGGACAACTTGATGCTTCAAAAATTTAATCCCATGCTAAAGATACGAAATGGGTTCGATACAGAAAAAATTTTCAGTTCAAAAATTTTAGGTATTATAAGGTATTATGAGAAGTTATAAACTAGAGTCAAAATGCTCATTATTTAATAAAGTGCTTGACTTAATCTTTAACTATAGCGCTATAGTTTTTAGTCAAACGGAAACAACAGCAGGAGTATCTTGCTCTCTTGCTAATAATTTTGGCTCGCCATCTACATTATTATTATCAGGACTTACGCAAAAGATGAAATTATAGACTATTTTGTAGGATTTAGCCATAAGAAAAAATACCCATTATCTAATAAAGTAGTTGACTTAATCTTTAACTATAGCGCTATAGTTTTTAGTCAAAGGGAAACAAAAGTAGGAGTATTTTGCTCCCTTGTTAAGAATTTTGGCTCGCCATCTAAATTATTATTATCAGGACTTACGCAAAAAATGAAATCCTATAAAATGGTGTATGATTTAGCCATAAGAAAAAATACCCATTACCTAATAAAGTAGCTGACTTAATCTTTAACTATAGCGCTATAGTTTTTAGTCAAAGGGAAACAAAAGTAGGAGTATTTTGCTCCCTTGTTAAGAATTTTGGCTCGCCATCTACATTATTATTATCAGGACTTACGCAAAAGATAAAATTATAGACCATTTTGTAGGATTCAGCCATAAGAAAAAATACCCATTATCTAATAAAGTGGTTGACTTAATCTTTAACTATAGCGTTATAGTTTTTAGTCAAACGGAAACAACAGCAGGAGTATCTTACTTCCTTGCTAAGAATTTTGGCTCGCCATCTATAGTCATTTCAAATAAGGATGAAACACTTTTTTGGCTGAAACGGTAAAAAACACTCGTCCCAGTCTTATTCAGAATGACTATACATTATTATTATCAGACAGGGCTATTTCGTTCTAATTTCTGACTTTTTGTGTATTAACGGAAATATGCCTTTTCAAGGATTGAAGGTTCTATCAACCAATCTCTAAAAGCTAGTAAAATTCTCACTGGATTCTAGAATGAAATAGCCCTGATTATCAGGACTTACACAAAAGATGAAGTTATAGACCATTTTGTAGGATTCAGCCATAAGAAAAAATACCCATTACCTAATAAATTAGCTGACTTAATCTTTAACTATAGCGTTATAGTTTTTAGTCGGATAGTTCCTTACGAAGAATTTTGGCTCGCCATCCACCATTACTATGCAGGACTAATTCTCTGTAAAATTAACTCTTTCCCTAACTGTATTGCTGCTTTCATACTCGTAGCATCAGCAATACCTTTACCTGCAATATCAAATGCTGTACCATGATCCGGAGAAGTCCTCACAAATGGTAAACCAATCGTAGTATTAACTGCTAAATCAAAAGCCATTAGCTTTACCGGAATTAAACCTTGGTCATGGTAAAGTGCCAAATAAGCATCGTAAGTATTTGCTTTTAAACCTAACCAAGCTTGACTAGGTTTAACCCACATCGTATCTGGTGGTATAGGTCCATCAAGTCGTATATCTAGTCGGCGATCGCTTTCTTTCTCCAACCAAGGAATTAACCAATCCTTTTCTTCTGTTCCTAATTGCCCATTTTCTCCACTATGAGGATTTAAACCAGCAATAGCAATTGTTGGTCTGGAAATGCCAAAATCCTTTTGTAAACTTTCCACTAATAATTCTAATTTCCAACTCATTAACTCTGGTGTTAGAGCCAATGGTACTTGACTTAATGGTATATGTGTGGTAGCTAACAGAGAACGAAGTACAAAATTACTGTGGGGGGAACGAGCAACAAATAACATTCCAAACTTTTTTACTCCTGCTTTTTCTGCCAAAAGTTCAGTTTGACCAGGATATTTATGACCTGCCATCTGCCAGCAAGTCTTGGAAATAGGAGCAGTAACAATACCTTGAAACTCTCCAGCTAAAGTCTGGGCGATCGCCTCCTCCATATAACAAAAACTAGCTTCCCCACTTACAGCATTACCTTTACCCAAACAAATATCTTCTAATTTTCCATCAAACTCCACATCTAAAATTTTCAAATTTTCCCAATTGACAAGCTTTTCCAGAGATAATTTTTTATAGCTTTCTTGCAAAATTTGACGACTGCCAACTATTGTCAAATCACAATTTTCTGTCATCCTTGGATCTGCTAAAGCCTTGAGAACGATTTCTGGCCCTATACCTCCAGGGTCTCCAATAGTTACTGCTAAACGAGGAATTGTTTTTTTTATTTCACTTACGGGTGTCTTCATAATGACTTAAAATACAAGTACAAATTGTATAGGAGTATTTTAAGAACATGAGTGGCGAGATTTTCAATGCAGCAATTTTGTCTTTTACTGTAATCTTGATCGGTTTAGCAGGAGGTTTCCTCTTACTTAAATTACAAGGAGGCGAATAATTAACTTCCAGGTTTAAGGTATGGCAATACAATGGTGCGTTACGACTAATTCCTAGATACCTTTCACAGTTTAAATTTTAGCCGTAAATAGGCACCCTACTGGACCGACACAGCTAAAATGGCGCAATAATCGTAGGTTGGGTTTCGTTACTCAATCGAAACAATCATAAAGCTTTGTTGGGTAGAACGAAATGCAACCCAACCTAGATTTTTAGCTGCTGTGTCACCCCACTACAAATTTTGCTGAATGCTTATAGCTATATAACCACTTAGTAGCATTTCCTAATTTTTATCAATTGGGGAATGCTAATCATGCTATGATGATATTTTTTAAGAAATTAAAGTTAAAAATAAAAATATTACTCAAAATGTTAAGTTTTGTAAAAAAATGAGATAAACTTGCTAAAGTGATGAATGACTCTTTAATATAAATAACAAAACTTTTATGAAATTATTAATTTTAGGGGCTACTGGTACTCTTGGTAGACAAATAGTACGTCATGCCTTAGATGAAGGTTATGAAGTACGCTGTTTAATAAGAAGTTATAGTAGAGCATCCTTTTTAAAAGAGTGGGGAGCTGAACTAATAGGAGGAAATCTGTGTAAACCAAAAACTTTAATACCTGCTTTGGAAGGAGTTGATGCAGTAATAGATGCTTCTACTTCGAGACCAACAGACTCTTTGAGTATTAAACAGGTAGACTGGGAAGGAAAAGTATCATTAATTCAAGCTCTAGTATCTCAAGGTGTAGAACGTTTTATATTTTTCTCCTTTTTAAATGCAGAGAAATATCCTCAAGTTCCTCTTCTAGAAATTAAGCGATGTACAGAACTTTTTATTGCTGAATCTGGTTTAAAATACACAATATTAAAACCCTGTGGCTTTTTACAAGGATTAATAGGTCAATATGCAGTACCAATTTTAGATAAGGAAGCAGTGTGGGTGCCTGGTCAAGGAACAGCTATTGCATATATGGATACTCAAGATACTGCTAAATTTGCTATCCGCGCTCTTTCAGTTCCCGAAACAGAAAATAAAAGTTTTCCAGTAGTAGGTCCTCGTGCTTGGGATGCCAATGAAATTATTCGGATGTGTGAACGACTTTCTGGCGAAAAGGCCAAAGTGACTCGTACTAATATTAACTTATTGCGTATATTCCGTCAGTTTACCAGATCATTTCAATGGGGTTGGAATGTGGCAGATAGACTAGCTTTTGCAGAAGTATTAGCCAGTGGTCAACCTTTAACAACTTCTATGGATGACGTTTATCCTGTATTTGGAATTAATCCTGAAGAAATAACCACCCTAGAATCCTATCTAAAAGAATACTATAGTCGGATTATGAAAAAGTTGAAAGAAATAGAATACGAGCAAGCAAAATCAGGAAAAACAACCTCTAAAAATAAACCTTTCTTCTTTTAAACCTTCTAATACCAATTTACTTTCAGGATGTCACCAACAGTTTCAAACTTTAGATATAGTCATTCTGAATAATACTGGGATGAGTGTTTCTTTCCTTCCTGGAAAAGGTTTCAGTCAAAAAAGTGTTTCATCCTTATTTGAAATGACTATAGATGTGAAAGAATTTCTTGAAATTACTGTAGCGTCAGAGTTTTGGGTCTATTAAATCTGGCTTTTAACTTTTGACTTTTAACTTTTGACTTCCCTTAAACGGCATAACTACCCTGAACTAGATTTTTTCGAGTGTCAAAAATAGGAATTATTTATAACGATGCTAAACCGATAGCTTGTCGCATAACTAATGAGTTAAAAGACAAGCTAATAGCTTATGGCTACGATGTTCATATCACTATTGGGGCAGAGGGATTTTTAGGTTCCCCTAATCTAGAACGTCCTGTATGCCATACTCCCATAGACCAGCTAGTTCCCTTTGGTTTTACCAATGATATGAAATTTGCCATTGTCTTAGGAGGAGATGGTACTGTTCTAGCTGCATTCCGTCAAGTTGCACCTTCTCATATTCCACTATTAACCGTCAACACAGGTCACATGGGTTTCTTAACTGAAACTTTTCTCAATCAGTTATACCCAGCCATTGAACAGATTTTAGCAGGAAACTACGAAATAGAAGAACGGACTATGCTAGAAGTACGTCTGTTCCGAAACGATGAGTTATTATGGGAAGCTCTTTGTTTAAATGAAATGGTTTTGCATCGGGAACCGATGACTTGTATGTGCCATTTTGAGATTAAAATTGGTAGGCACGCTCCTATAGATATTGCAGCAGACGGTATTATTATTTCTACTCCCACTGGTTCTACTGCTTATTCTTTATCAGCAGGTGGTCCCGTTGTGGCTCCGGGAGTTTCAGTTTTACAGCTTTCACCTATATGTCCCCATTCTTTAGCATCTCGCGCTCTAGTTTTTGCTGATACTGAACCTGTCAGTGTTTTTCCAGCAAGTCCAAATCGTCTGATGATGGTTGTAGATGGTAATGGTGGATGTTATGTTCTCCCAGAGGATAGGGTTCGGGTGAAACAATCACAGTATAAAGCACGTTTTATTCGACTTAAACCACCGGAGTTTTTTCATGTTCTCCGAGAGAAACTCGGATGGGGACTACCACATATTGCCAAGCCAACTTCTGTGGAATTGCCATGACATCCTCCCGACCTAACTTGTACGAGTTACAGCGTGGTCTTCCAAAATTGTTTTTAGAGATTTTCCTGCACAACTTATCTAGGCAGAATGCTCACAAAAACTAAATTTGACAATTTGTTTCCTCTAGAGTACCTGTATATTCATTAATGGATAATGGATAATTAACTCAATGACAACCTTCAATAATGGATAATGGATAATTGATAATTACCTCTCCCTAAAAGTAAGAGGATTGAATAAAAGGAAAATTTTTTTTGTTTATCCTTGAAATAAGATGCTTTATACCTTTATTTTTCGGTAACAGAATTGAATATCAGGAAATATCCTAGCACTTTTTTCTCTTGAAATAGAAGGCTTTATACCTTTATTTTTCGGTAAGTTGCTCATAGCCTCGTTTACATACTTCTTGTGCTGAAACTATGTTTCTATTTACTGAATATTTCCATTCTGGATAACTATGTATAGCAATCCTCTAATATATTCCTGGTAAAAATCTTACTGCTTTTTAGGCAATAGGCAACAGGTAGGAGTTTCAAGTTCTTTATTGACTTTATTAATTACTCGCAACCTATTTAGGATTGCTATATCTATCAGAGAGTTCCTTCCAATTATTAGGTCAAGATAGCATTTTAATTTTCTGTTTCCTGGTTTTCCTTCCTGATTGAAAAAAACCTTTCTCTCATTTTTTGTAACAATTCTCAGTGCTAGACTAACTTAAATATGCTAAAAAAATCAGGATTATATCAATTAATCTAAATCTAGATAAGTGAATCCTAGTATGAGTACCCTAACTATTGACCAAAATCGTTCTGTCTTAATAATAGAAAGTGATGAAATTCTAGCCCAATATGTGAGTCTAGACTTAAAAGAGTCAGGCTATCATCCAATTGTTGCTCCTAATTCTAGTCTAGGTATTCATAGAGCTATGGAGCTTAAACCTGCTTTAATTGTGATTGATAGAATGTTGGCTGGGGAATCTGGACTATCTTTATGTAGTAATCTCAGGAAAATGGGTAATAATATGCCCATGTTACTTTTGATGGGTCGCGACCAAGTTGAAGATCGTGTTGCTTGTCTAGAGTCCGGAGCTGATGATTATTTTCTTAAACCTTATCGGAGTGATGACTTTTTACAATTAATTAGCTTTTATTTGCAACCTACTACATTAGACAAAGACCAGTTGAGATTTGGGAATTTAGTTTTGGACTTGGGTGGTCGGCGCGTCTTTTGTCATGGTCGTAGTATTGAGTTGACTATGAAAGAATTTGAGCTTTTAAAGTTTTTAATGGAGCATCCTCGCGAAGTATTGAGTCGCGAACAGATTTTGGAAAATGTTTGGGGTTATAATTTTTTAGGTGAGTCTAATGTAATTGAGGTTTATATCAGATATTTACGGCTGAAAATTGAGGGTGAGGGTGAGAAGAGATTAATTCAGACTGTCCGTGGTATTGGGTATGTTTTGAGAGAAACTTAGAATGATATTTCATTATATCCAGAAAAGAGGGAGTAGGGAGTAGGAAGAAATAATTGACGTTTTATGCTCGATAATTGATTTAATTTTTTATTTTTGGAGACGTCTATTAGTGGGACTTAGATAACTTAACTACCAAAAATAATCTCAAATTATAGACAGGAAGGGGATTTTACGTCAAAAAGGTATAAATCCTTTATTGCCAAGGGTTTTAGCCATTTTTAAGGAGTTGACGTAATTCCCTTGTCTAGACTGGTTTTCAAGCAGTTTTTCTGTCAAAAAAGGTCTAAGTACCATTAGTTAATAATGAATAACGGACAATTACCTCTGGTTAGAACGGTACTTGATTGAAGCAAGTGCAAAAATATTACTTCTTTTATTGGTTGATTGGATATAAGGTTCGCTTTTTCTCCTTAAAAGGAGAGGTTTTAAACCAAATGTATCCATTATCCATTATCCATTATCCATTATCCATTATCCATTAGTAATTAGGGCTTACTGATTAAATCTCAAAGCATTTACCGATAAAGGTTTGGTAGTCCTGCATAGTAATGGTAAATAGTAGGGACGTTGCATGCAACGTCCCTACAGGGAGCAAGATGCTCCCACTACTATGTCTTATAACAACAATAATTACAATCTACTACCATTACAATGCACGACCACCAAAGGTTTTAGGCTTTTTAGGTCTGAAATACCTTGGTTTTCAGCTATTCATACTCAAAAAGGAGAGCATTTTTAGCCCATAGTTGGGCAAAAAAATTACCCCCCTACTCCCCTACTCCTCCGCTCCCCTACTCCCGAAAAAAGACTTTTTCAGCAAACCCTAATTAGAACAGGACTTACGGATGGCTACTACATATAGTGTAAAAAACTGTAACGTTATAGTTTTTGAACTCTATATATATGGTCTATGCTTTAGTCCTATAGAAGTTATTAAAGAATTTGAGATTGTGTTATGGGTAGTAAGTTTGGTTTATTTAAGTCTGGAATAATTCTGTTTTTGGTTGGCTGTTTGCTACAAATAACATTTGTTATAATTTCACAGACTGCTACTATTCAAGCAAAAGCTCAACACCTATCAAATTCTCAGGTATCTCAGGAAGGCCAAGTATTGCCAATTACAGCTAAAGCTCAAATATCTGGTCAAATAATTAATTTGGAGGTGGCGAAAACTCCTAAAGAGCAAGCAATGGGTCTGATGTACAGGACTGAATTACCTGACGATCGGGGAATGCTATTCTCTTTTGACCCTCCTCGGAAGGTTAACTTCTGGATGAAAAATTGCAAAATATCTCTTGATATGATATTTATTAGGTCTGGTGTGGTTAAGGCGCTTACTCTTGATGTTCCTCCTTGTTTAGCCGACCCTTGCCCTTTATATGGATCTGGTGTGCCAGTCGATCGAGTTATTGAAGTGCGGGGAGGACTGACCAAGGAATTAGGTTTGAAGGTTGGAGATGGAATAATAATTACTAAAAATTAGGCGTTGCATATTTGTGGGATGAATTGTAGTTTTGGAGAAAGAGGAAGTAAAAGATGGGATTTACCTATTCCCAAAAGTTTCATCCCTTGATTCAGCAACGCCAAAAATTAGATACTCTGAAAAGTTTATCTGAAAATAAAACAGAATAAATTGGCAGTAAACACAAGAAAAGTAGCAATAAACTATGACTTTTGTCTCATATAAAGTCTAGCAAAATGAGAACTTGTATATCCTTATCTATAACTGAGACTTCTAAAAGAAGAAAATTCTGAATTATGTTGACAAAATTTAAGAAAACTTTTTATTATTTTACTTGCTAGGTATATACAGTAAGATTATAATTTGCTATACTGTAATACCAAATTACATTTATTCACCTAATGTTCTATTGATTCAAGAGAAAGCTTGTCTTGTTGAGAGTCTACTTTATGCTTAACTTGATTTAATCAATTGGTGTGAGAGAGATCGAATTTTGTGCTGGTCTAAAAACTTAGCGCTCTGTTTTTATGCACAAAAATAACTACAAAAAATGTTTGTATTGTAGGTATAAATATAATATACAAGCATTCAAGTAAAGTTATTGTATAATCAAATGACTGGAGCAAGGTTCCCCTCATAAGTGGTGATAGTTTTAATCAAACATAACTACTTAAATTCTATACCCTAACTGCTTACGTTTTTTTGACTTAAGTAATAATTCAATAGCAAATTTTCTCTAATTTTGACTGGCAGCAATAATAAAGTTAGTTTTAACTAGCTATCAGCTAAAATTAAGTCTTTTTTGATTGGTGAATCTTACGTTGCTGACTGGTATTCAAAAATATTGGATTTGAGCCTAGTCAAACTTTTTGAGAAGGTCAAAACATCCCCTTTCAAATCTTTGAAAAGCTGACTTATTTTTAAACTTCAATATCCTATATATCGTGCTACCCATTAAGGTGTTTGATAGTTGTACAAACTAAGAATCTAATTGTAGTAAACTTTTACATAACTCTATTAGACATCTCCAGACAAGAGAGAACAGGGAACAGGGAGAAATAATTGACAATTTCTAGATAAGAATTGATTTTATTTTTCATTGTTGGAGATATCTATGAAGTGCATAACTGTCTTAGTCGTAGCATTATATATTTTGAGGAATTCTCATTTGACTGACATTGATCTGAACTACTACCTAATTTTGCGGAATAGTAAGAGTGACTTATGTAGATCCAAACCTAAGGAAGCTCAAGGTATCTTGTTATTTTGATAGGTAACTTCTAGCTTTTGTTTAGTTCATCAAAAAAGTTTTTGAATTTGGTTCTAATACCATTTTTTTGAACAATGTACTTAATAATTGTTGCTCAGACCTGATTACACAGATTACTCTCATCTTTTGTTAAGTGCAACTTAATGCAGAAATGGTATAAAAATTTAGAGCTATAGAACAGATAAAAAACTGGCTGATGCTAGGTTTATAAACAAAAATATTGACTTTATGATAGTCAACAATTGCTTAGTCAAGAGTAAGCATTCAGCCGTCAGCTAGAAAGAGGAATTAGTTTCCAAGGAGAGTTAAAAGTCCGATATGAAAAAGGTCATCGCCTAAACTTAGTAAGTATTACTTTAAGGCATCTTTTTGCGCAGCATGACCTAGGAAAAGCTGTTTGCGTAGCATTCCAAAGGATGATCTGAATAGCTAATAGCTGAATGGTTAAAGTCAAGGTAAAAAATATTAATTTCATTGACTTGGAAATTCTCTCAAATATGTAACGTATATATTTTATTAAGAATAAAAGTTACACAGAAAATGGTGTAAAAAAAAAGGAGGTGAACAGAAATATGACATCAACAAACTATGCTCGCTTTATCAATTTTTTGCAAAATGAATTATCTATCTCTTCAGCTTGTATAGCAGTTGCTGAACGAGCTAGTATTACTTCAGAATTACCATATCCTCAACCAGACTCTAATGCTTTGTCGATGATTTTGTGGCAATATGGTTTGGTGACTCTAGAACAGTTAGACAAAATATTTGATTGGCTACAAAACACTTATGATTTTAACTAAAGTAAGTATTTAGCTATCAGCTATTAGCTAGTCTCTAGGGTCGAGTCCTAACTAAGTTTTTTCTGTTCGGGAATACTTCCTTTTCCATTTAGCGAGGGTGTTTTCCTAAAGAACAAGAAAAACAGAGTTATATTATGTCCGGATCAACAGTTATAAATAAATTAAATCAAAATTCAGCAATTCTGAATTCTCCAATTCAGAAGGGAGAAAAAAGTATGTTTGAGAAGAATTGTTTTGATAGCTAATTAACCGGACATGATATTTTGCGATAGCCAAACAGCTACTGTCGAATTCAGGAGGAAATAGCTATTAAGAAATTGAAAGAGAATAAAAATTGACAACTAAATAAGGTTCCCTTAACCACGGGAAGTATTCATTTAAACCTCATCTTTTAATGAAGGTAAGAATATGATTCCGCAAAAGCTGACTACTGCTAATATTTGTTAGCTCCACATTCCCCAGGAAATGCTGACTAAACTAAACATAAATTTCCCAACTACTATAAATAGCAAATACAAGTATAGGGTTTCTCAGTAAGCTTGAGGTAGACTTTTATCTTTCTTGCTTGTTCCCTGTTGCCTGTTCCCTGTTCCCTAAAGCCTAGAATTTTGTACCTCACTCTTTTTGGGAATTGCTATATAATTAGGGTTGGCTGAATAAAGTCTTTTAGTAGGGATAAGAGTTAGGAGAAACAGGTAATTTAGAGGAGGTAGGAGTAAAAATTTTCCCCTGATTTTTCTATCCTTAGTTTGCTCAAAATGCTAACTTTTTGACCTTTTTAGACTGAAAACCTTGCACTTTTTGGCAATCCAAAAAAGCTCAATTTTTTACCAGTTAATGCGCGTGAGAATTAATTAGCAGAGCAATAATTAAAAACTACATTTCAACTTGATAAAAATAGTGAAATTTGATTTTTCAAGATGTAGCTAGTAGTAAAAACTCAATCTGACGATTAATTTCTTCATATTCACAATTTACTACTAACTACCAAACTGCCAATTTAATTTAATTATGATTCAGTTAAAACTTTAGAAGCCGCACTTACTCCAGCCCCCGGAGTAAAAGATTCATATCCCAACTCTGCCAAAGTAGCTTCTAATGCAGCGATCGCGATCAGAATATCTCTGTCACAGACAAAGCCTAAATGTCCTATTCGGAAAATTTTTCCTTTCAGATGGTCTTGTCCACCAGCTAAAGCAATATCAAAACGTTTTTTCATAATAGCTCGGACTTTTTCTGCCTCTACTTCTGGTGGTGGAGCAACTGCTGTAACAGCAGGACTAGCTACTGTATCTGGACCGAGTAAGGGCAAACCTAAAGCCTTGACTGCTGAACGAGTTGCATTCTTTAAACGCTCGTGTCGAGCAAAAATATTTTCTAATCCTTCAGCTTGCATCATTCTAAGGGTAGCTTGCAAAGCAAAGAATAGATTTACTGGTGGGGTAAAAGGTGTAGTATTTTTGGCTGCATCTTTACGATACTTACCTAAGTCAAGATAGTAACGTGGTAACTTAGCTGTTTCATAAGCAGTCCAAGCTTTAGCCCCCACACTTACAAAAGCTAAACCAGGAGGTATCATGTAACCTTTCTGAGAACCAGATCCAACAACATCAAGACCTAACTCATCTACTGGTAAATTAACTGCCCCAAGACTCGTAACAGCATCTACCATAATTAAAGCTTCACCATGAGCTTTAACATAACTATTAATAGTTTCTAAATCATTCAAAACACCTGTAGAAGTTTCACTATGGGTAATAATAACTGCTTTAATTTGCTTATCTTTATCTGCTTCTAAGTGCTGACGAAATTGTTCTGTATCTAGAGGTTTGCCCCACTCTGCTGTAATTTTCTCAACTTTCAGGCCGTAAGCTGTCGCTACTTCTGCCCAGCGATCGCCAAATTTACCATTACATCCACATAATACATGATCGCCTGGACTTAGGAAGTTAATTATACCCGCTTCCATAGCTCCAGTCCCACTAGATGCTAAAACCAGCACATCATTTTTGGTTTGATGCAGCCATTTTAGGTTTTCTGTTACCTCTGCCATAATTTTGGAAAAGTCACCACTTCTATGGCCTATTGGATGTTTAGCCATTGCTAGTAATGCTGTTTCTGGCACTGGAGTTGGCCCAGGAATCATTAACATCAGTTTATCATCCATCTTTTTGTTCCTTTTTTGTGTTTTAGTGACTCGATGTCTATGTTCATTTATACAGAAGTGTGTGACAGAAAAAGCTTACTTTTTCTTTAAGATTACTGAACTTTAAAATTTGGGAAATTTGGGAAATTTTAGTATTTTATTTTTTTATTAATTCTCGAATCATTTGAAAATGCTATATCCGTTAATATTTTTCAGCTTCATTAAGAGACCAGTGATATTCTATTGGTAAATTTGCTTGTTTGCAATTTTCTTCTAATTGTTTTTGGAGTGCTAAAGCTTTTCTAACTGTCACAATAAGTTCTTGAACTTTTTGATACTCTCTTGTTTGATAATTTACTGCCAAAATAGTCTTTTTTTCTAATAACTGAAGTAGCACTTCGTAATGAATATGAGAGGGAACTGGTATTGATTCCATAGTTTTATCTATCAGTCTTTTTTCTTGAATTAAAGATTCCCCGAACTTAAGTCATAGAGATTAATTGTAAATAACGGAATAAATCTACATTATCTCGTTTTTTCCTAGCTGACCTAAAGAAATATATCTTTGGAGACAAGCAAGTAAAAGTATTCCTAAACCACCGTCAGTTCAGGCGGAACAAAAAGTTTTTTCTTACTTTTTTAATAATATTTATTTATCTGGCTATTACAATTTTAATTCAGATAGCAATGATTCTAATTCCCAGAAACTTTGGTATGGTTAAATTTTCTATTTTTATAGTGGTACTTAGACATTTTTTGGCAGAAAAACTGCTTGAAAACCAGTCTAGACAAGGGAATTACGTCAACTCCTTAAAAATGGCTAAAACCCTTGGTAATAAAGGATTTATACCTTTT
>JBCDJM010000074.1:0-27623 GCA_038747755.1 Cyanobacteria bacterium P01_H01_bin.35 | reverse complement strand
CTAAGAACAGGTGAGCAACGGCCCAACCCGCTAGCCCCACAATACCGCCTAACGCAATAACGGGAGGTGCGCCGATGGCTAAATCAAGCTATATGGTAAGTTTTGCGAATCCAGAGCTTTCCATAAAATTATGATGCAAACGTTTTCTATGTCTAATCGAAACCCTGTTTTTGAGACGATTGGTTTAATTGGCCAAGCAATAAAAGATGGGGTGAAATTAAAAGCAATAGCGATCGCTCCTGACCGTGAATATTCCCAAGCTGGTTATACTCGCATACTATATTATTATTGTCCTGGTGAATTATTTGCCGAGTATGAGAAGCAAGAATATATTGTACCTGATGCTTTGATGAGTCAGTTACTAATCTCTTTGCTCAAGCAACTACAGCAACAACCAAACGAACTGGAAAATTTTCAGCAATATCAACAACAAACCAGCAAAATTAGAGAGATGCTAGTTTGTACTCATGCCAATGTTGATGTAGCTTGTGGTAGGTTTGGCTATCCTATTTATAAAAAGTTGCGTTCGGAATATGCAGCTACCTCTCAAAGAAATTTACGAGTTTGGAGATGTAGTCATTTTGGCGGTCATCAGTTTGCACCAACATTAGTAGATCTGCCTGAAGGTCGTTATTGGGGACATTTAGAACCAGAAATGCTCGAACTATTGGTATTGAGAAATGGTTCGGTATCAAGTCTGCGCCAGTATTACCGAGGTTGGGCAGGTTTAAATTCTTTTGCCCAAATTGCCGAACGGGAAATATGGATGCAAGAAGGTTGGAATTGGTTGAAGTACCCCAAAACTGGTCGAGTACTGGCATTTGATCAAGAAAGACTCAAACATCTTAGTTTAGAGGAAGCAAAAGCTGAAGCAAACTGGGCATTAGTGCAACTGGAATTTATTGTTGATGATGATAGCAATTTGAAAAAAGCTTATGAAGTTAGGGTGGAAGTTAATGGTGAGGTGATAAGTGCTTTCGGTTCGAGCGATGATATGGAATTAACAGCAGTTAAGCAATATCATGTTAGTTCTTTGATGAAAGTAAATTGACGCTCATTCTTGATACTTATTTTTTTTAGATTGAGTTCTGATAATTACTAGCAATACTGTAGATTTGGTTGAAGTCCGAAACAGAACAAAACAGGTAATAGTTTTTGGGTTACACTACTGCTTTAGCAAGTCTACAATTTGCCAGCTTTTTTTTGTCAGTGTTCAACTTAATATAATATTACTTTATACTTTGCTATTTTCTCAAATCTTTTAATGCTTAATACCTGTAATTATTTAGCAAACATAACTATTTCATAGCTAATTTTTTTGAGATTTAATCTTAGTGGATATATAGATTTTTCAAATGAGACATAAGAATTCCCATGATTTTTTTTGGTGAGAAAATGTAACTTATGATCCTTAAATGTCAAATAAATAATATTTAATTGATTTCTACTGACTACTAAAAGAAAAACTATAAATAATGAAATATTTAACAATAGCAGAATACAAAGCACTATATCAGGAGTGCTTAGAAAAAGGTAAGATTATTTCCTACTCTACGGATTTTGAAACTTTTCTCAAAATTCAAGCTGAACAGGAGTTAGGAGTAACAGTATATGATAGAAAAATCAAACTTCGTCCTGGATTACGAATACACATTAGTAGCGTCAAAACAACAAAATATACTTTTGCTATGGAAATTCAACATGATACTGAAATGGAATTAACATTAGCTTTCCAGCTTGCAGGAACTTACCGAGTATGGACAGAAGGAATTGGAAATGGGTATCATTATGAAAAAAATGGAGAAAATTATTTATTTTTTCTTCCTGATACAAAAGAAGTAGAAGAAATACAAAGCGGAGTAATTTTAGATAGAATTAGAATTATTGTAGAACCTGAGCTTTTCAGAAATTTTAGTAATAGTCAACTGGATTTAATTCCCAGTGAATTAAAAGCATTAATCGCCAATGATTCACGGCAAATTTTTCATTTGAATGTTGGAGCTATAACTCCAGCAATGCAACAAGCATTACATCAAATTATTGGTTGCTCATATCAAGGAATGGCAAGACAAATTTATTTAGAAAGTAAGGCTCTAGAATTAATAAGCTTACAGTTAACACAATTAATACAAAGTCAGTCAGAAATTATTTCATCTAGTTCATCTGGATGTTTACAACCTGATGATCTTGGGAGGATTCATCTAGCAAAATCTATTTTAGAAGCAAATTTAGAAAATCCACCATCCCTAATGGAATTAGCTAGAGAAGTACAACTTAATGATTATAAACTTAAACGAGGCTTTAAAGAAGTTTTTGGTACAACTACATTTGGATACTTGCAAAAAATCCGAATGGAGCAGGGGAAAAATCTTTTAGCAGAGAGAATGTTAACTGTTGCTGGAGTAGCTCAAACTGTTGGTTATAAAAGTCCAAGTCGGTTCTGTGACGCTTTCAAAAAACATTTTGGTATTACTCCTAAAAATTACAGAATGAGTCTGAATTTCTAAATCTACAAAACAGGCACAAAAAAATCCGTTTAGGGCAAAACAAATCTCTGGAATCAAATCATGATGGTGTTTGATTTGCCAAAAAGCAAAATTTATAAGATAGGGCTTGCTGAATAAATCTGAAAACATTTGATTTGTGATTCAAAGAAAAGTTAAGATAATTTTTGATTATCATCGTTGATTCAACTATAAGTTGAAATGATTAAACAGACTGCAAAAACAGTTTTTTCTCCAAAAAGGTACAAAAAAACAGAAAAAGCCTCTTTTAAGAGGGTAGAAAGGTTGATGACTAAAAAAGTAATTGCGATATAACTCCGTTCCGCTGCGCGATCGCAGTTGTAGAAGTTTCCGAAAGTTTAGTCATTACTTTCTCCAGGCTAAATCCTATTTTTGCTTGTCCAAATTTACCTTCAATATTGTTGCGTAATCTTTCATCTAACTTAGCTTGTTTCTTCACGATTGTCTGGAGATAATTGGCCATTGAACGGCAATTTAAAATTTTCTGGTGTAGTGTCACGTTGGCCTACTTTTCTGTACATACTGTGTGCAGTTATAGATAGCGGCTTTTTGGCTTATTTTAGCTCAAAATTGGGTACAATTTATGATTTAAAATGCTTTAAATCTTTACTGTGTAAGTTTTTGATATTTAATCAGCAAACCCTAAGATATTTGAGGAGGATTTAACATCGGAATAATTTCTAAAAATGTTCTGAGAATCATTTATTGAACAATAAATCAATATAATTTGGTGGTGTGGGTTCGCGATATAGCTGCCGCTAGGCTCCGCCAAGGCGAACCCACACCACCACTAATAATGATTATTATTCTCATAAAATCAGTCAATTTTTTACCCTTGCTTACATCCTTTAAATCCTTATAGATTAGTGGTGTAGCTGAGCGAAGCTCAGCTACACCACTAATAAGAATGATTATCCCGTATCATAAAACTTGTCAATTTTTTACCCCTGCTTATATTCTTTAAACCCTTATCCAACAATACTTTTGAGCTGGTTGTCACCCCGTAAGAAATAATGGTCTAATAACTACAGTTATTGCTTTGCTAAATCTTTACCAAAACGGTGTCGAAAATTGGCAATTGATGTTGTTGGGAGTACATATTCTCCACAATGTAGCTCGCTAGCTTGAAATCCTAATTCTTGCAAAACTTGGTAGTGTAATTCAGACTTTTCTCCATCACAAACTCCTACAGTTGGTTCGAGTTTCTCAAACTGAAATGATAGTAAACTTGAAAAAACACAACCCATAATATTAAAAGGATTCAAATTTAAAGTTGCTTCCTTTTGAGCATTATTTATGAACTTTTCGAGACTAGGCGGTAAATAGATTGTTATTTTTGTAGGAAATGGTGCTTGTAACACTCCACCTTCAGTAAACAAAATATCTTCTTGTTCCTGAAAACGTTGAACTGCTTGCTCCACAGAAAAACAATGAGGAGCAGAATCATCAACAATTAATGTACCTGGATTAACTTGCATAATATCTAATACATCTGCAACATTTGTAGCTCCAACAATTAAGGTAGCGTCGTAAATTTTTTCAGGGACTGTTGTTTTTGATAATGCTAAATTTATCTTACCTTGAAAACCAAACTTTTCCACTAATTGTTGCTGAATGTTCTCTAGAAATTCTGACTTACTAAAAACATCACAAAGGGTAATTTCTTGGGGATGTGGTAAACATTTTAACATTAAAGGTAATACATTCATTCCCACAGAACCTAAACCGATAAATCCGACTTTTTCTCTACTTAAATGTCGTCCGCTTTGTTCACAAATTTTCTTAATACCAAGTACAACAGCAGAACCAGTTGTTCTATGCCCAGTCGTAATTTTTGGTAAATCTTGACGATTAGCAATTGCTTTGGTAATTGCACAACCATAATCAGTAGCAGAAGGAATTAAGCCAGTCAAAGAAACAAATTTAGCACCAATTCCTGCAGCCATTTCTAATGCTTCAATAATTACTTGTACTGCATCATCTTGATTGCTGTATAGATCCGAACCAAATCGAGGCAAAGTTATCCCTGCAATTCGACCCCAATTAGTCTGTCGGACGATTCTCAAAACAGGAAGATTTTCACAGAGATTTTCAATAACATAATCTCGACTAAAACCAAACATTTCTGCATCAGATTCTTTTAAATAACCCAAAGCTACAGCATCGACAGGAGGAATTTTACCTACAGAAAATAAAGATAACAATGAGCGAGATTCAAATTGTACATACTCGGAATTTTTGGTTTGTACAACTTTCTCATTTAATGTTTCCTGAACTTCATTGTTGATTGATTGAGAACTTGGTTGTTGAGAGACATTTTTCTCTTGTAGTAATTCTGCAATACTATTACTTAATTTGTCTACTGTTGGATTCAGCAATAAAGTTTTTACTGGGAGACTAATGTTGAAACTTGTCGATATCTTGGAAACTAATTGTACTGCTGCCAGAGAATGTCCCCCTAATTCAAAAAAGTTATCGTGGATGCCGACTTTTGCTACTCCCAATAATTCAGACCAAATATTCGCTAAAAGTTCTTCGGTTTGGTTCCGTGGTGCAACAAAATTATTTTCTAATTCGGGACGAATATTATCGGGATCTGGTAAAGCTTTTCTGTCAATTTTACCGTTAGGAGTCAGAGGTAAAAATTCTAATTTGACAAAATTAGATGGGATAGCATAGTCTGCTAATTTATCTTGCAAAAACTGACGTAAATTATTGGGAGAAAATTGCTTTTTGGTAGGCACAAAATAGGCGATTAAACGTTTGTTGCCAGAATTATTTTCCCGTACAATAACTACGGCAGTTTGTATTTCTGGGTGGGAGGCGATCGCTGCTTCTATTTCTCCTAACTCTATACGGAAACCACGAATTTTGACTTGGTTATCAATACGTCCGAGAAATTCAATATTTCCATCTGGCAAATACCGTACTAAATCTCCTGTTTTATAAAGGGAAGAACGATCCCCCCTCACCCCCCTTTCTAAGGGGGACGGAAGGGGGATAAATTTTTCTGCTGTTAATTCTGGGCGGTTGAAATAACCACGAGCTAAACCTGCACCCCCGATATACAGTTCTCCAGAAACTCCGACGGGAACTGGTTGCAATTTTTCATCCAATATATAGACTTGACTGTTCGCAAGGGGGCGTCCTATAGGAACGGTTTTAGTATTGTAGTTATTCTGGTTGTTGGCAGTATAAGTGAGAACGCCGACGGTAGTTTCTGTCGGCCCGTAATGATTGAGAATACTACATTGAGGTGAGTGCTGTTGGATGTTGGCAATTAAATCCCAAGTTGCTGCTTCGCCTCCCAGGATTAAATATTGACGCGGCAATAAATAGGGGGATGGGTTGGATGTTAAGAGAGCCGAGAGGTGAGAAGGAACAATTTTCAGGTAGTCGATGGGATGGCGTTGAAAATAATCTGCTAATACTGTTGCATCGGAGGCGCATTCTTGGGAAATAATGTGCAGACATCCCCCACTGCATAAAGTAGGAAAAATAACTGTGTTACCTAAGTCAGCAGCAAAAGTAGAGACTATTGCGGATGTCGCGCTAGAAGAAATTTGCAGTTTTTCTTGGATACCGTGCAGATAATTTAGAATTTGTCGGTGTTCGATGGCAACACCTTTAGGTTTACCTGTGGAACCGGATGTATAGAGAATGTATGCTAGATTTTCTGTGCTAACTTTGCTAGTAGAATTTGTTTGTGGTTGTTGAGCAATATTTTCATCAGTTCTAGTGATGATTTTGATATTTTGGTCGAGGTTCTTTGGTGCAATTTCTGAATGAGATAATAGAATATTAACTCCAGCATCTTCTAAGCGAAAAGCCAAGTTCTCTTCTGGTAATTTTGTGTCTAAAGGTAAGTATGCAGCACCAGCTTTAAGAATAGCTAATATAGCTATAATTACTTCAACCGATCGCTCCATAAAAACCCCTACTATTGTTTCAGTTTCTACCCCAATTTTTTGCAGATAATGAGCGAGTTGATTTGCTTGAGAATTAAGTTCTGCATAAGTAACTTTTTGCTCTTCAAATACTACTGCTATATTATTGGGAGTTTGTTCTGCTTGTGACTCAAATATTTGGTGAATTAATTTGTCTTGTGGGTAATTTTGTTCAGTTTGGTTTAACTCATCTAAAAGACGTTTACTTTCAGACTCACTGAATATATTTAATTGACTTAAAGATATTTCATCCAGCTTTTCTGTATTAAGAGTTTCAACGGCACTGGTAACTAAAGTCTCAAATTGTTTGGCAAAAGATTTAATTACATCAATATTTATCAGTTCCGAATTATATTGAAATTCGGCTGTGATAGATTCCTGAGTCTTGATGCAATTTAGCTTAACTTTGAAATTATCAAAAATGACAGACAGATTTTCTAAACTAAAAGATAAATCTCCTCCAGAATAGATTTTTGAGATATCAATAAACTCAAAACCAATAGCAGGAGGTTCACTTTCTGAGTTGATAAAATATTCTTGTTTTTCCCCAGCTTCCGTGAAGCGATCGCTAATTTCTTCTAATAATTGAGTAAATTTCAAATTCTCTTCCAACTGACAAGAAATAGGTAAAGATTTTGCCAGTAAACCCATTACTTCTTCCAGGTCTTCATATTGTCTGCCAGAAAAGACTGTTTTAACAGTAATATCCGATTGCTTTGTGAGTCGCCAGAGTAAAACTTGCCAACAACCAAGTAAAAAATTATCAATGGTAATATTAGGTGGAGTATTTGCTTCTAATTTCGCAATAACATTGGGGTCTAAATCCAAGCTATATTGTTCAGGTGTAAATTTTGCAGCCTCAAACTGTGACTTTTCAAAAGGTAAATTAACTGACTGGAATTGTTGATCTTGCCAATAAGCTATTTCTGCCTCTGCCTCTTCTTCTTCCAATAATTCATTTTGCCATTCTGAGAACTGTAGATATTGCACTGCTTCCTCATCAAAATCTAATTCTTTGAGGCATAAATCGTAGCTTTCACTAATTTCTTTAACCAAATTGTTCAGGGTAAAACTATCAGCGATGAGTGCAGGTAAGCTAACTAATAAAATATGTTCTTCTTCAGACAGAGTTACGAAAGCTGTAGGAAATATTGGTTGTTGGTCAACTTGAGTCATCAAACCATTTTGATTTCCTAATATTTCCCCTATTTTTTCTGTTTGTTTTTCCGATTTTAAGTGGTTTAAATTTAGATGATTCCAGTAAAAATTGCCGTTATCTAAGATGACTTGAATCGGCATTTTAATGCCGGGGCGACGTTGGAATGTTGTCCGAAAACTTTCATGTCGGTTGAGGATTTTTTCTAAAGCGGATTTGAGAATATTTACTTTGACTTTGCCTTGAATTTTTATCGTACATTTTGCTAAATAGTTGATATTATTTCCTTGTAATTTCCACAAATATTTTTGTTGGGGAGAGAGTCTAAATCCGGCGAGAGTTGTATTAGTCATAGTTTTTTGATAAGGATAATTTTTAAAAAGAAAAAAATCAGGTAAACAATAATAATAAAATTCATAGTTGCGCTAACTTCACAAGAATGATTATTCAGGTGCAAAAGCGCAACTACAAAATTTTTGGTTAGTAACGAGTCACGAGTATGATAGAACCGGATTCTATATAAACTCTATCTGTTGAAAGATAAGTTAGGTATACTATTAAGGAAGATTTGGCGGATTTTGTCAAGGATACTTAATAAAAGGATACTTAATAATTTGAATTTGGTATCTTTTGACATTACTATTAATAAATCTACTATGTTGTAATCAAAACATTTCTTTACTTCTGGTTTAAAGGATTTCTTTACCCAAAACAAAAAACGGAAATGCTGTGATTTTAAAAAATCGGATCTGTCTTTGGTTACACCAATAAACCCTCTTCTGATAAAGGCTTGATCCCTCGATAATCTCGACTTGCCAAAAACTCCGGACGCAATATCTTCTCAGCAATGGGAAGATTCTCAACGCTGTTATAATTAATCACGATAATTGTGCGATCGTAGGGAGACATATTAGAAGCTGAACCGTGAACGCAATTCGGGTGGAAAAACAGTACCGAACCTGCTGGTCCTTTGGGAGCTACAATAGAGCCATAGCGATCGAGCAATCTTGCCAAGGTATCTTTGTCTATTACATACTTGAGTTTAGTCGTTTGAGTCATTATCCAGTCTGGAGTATCTTGAGCGGCAGAATTTTGTTGTGCTTCGGTTAAAACCCTAATGATCCCCTCTTTCTGGGAACCCGGAATTAACATCAACGGCCCGTTAAATTCATTCACCTCATCCAAGAAAATCACCGCATTCGCGATTCGAGGCTTAGGGATGCCATCCTCCTGGCACAAATAAATAGAATCCTGATGCCACTGCCAGTTCTCGCCATCAAAAGCTTTTTTAGGATTAATCTTAAACTGATGAACGTAAACAGCACTACCGAGTATTTGCATTATTGGTCGAATCACCTTTGAGTGTTGTACCAAACGCTGAAACAGTTTTTTTTCGTTATGAACCCCGTTAAGCACCCGCACAGTTTTTCCATCATTTTCCAAAACTTTTCCTGGCAGATCCTTGGCATAGATATCTGGCACTTCAGCCTTCATCTTCTTTACTTCCTCTGGGGAAAAACAATTGGGAAAAAATAGATAGCCTTGGTCTTCATAAGTTTTCAATTGTTCCGTTGTTAGCTGCATATAAAATACCTCTGTTAATTTTTTTAGTATAGGCCTCAACTTGAGGCCCATTCCCTCTTCTTTAACGAACTACTTAGACGTAAATAATATAAAGTTAATATGATTTCCTCCTCGACTTTTAAGCTTTTTTTTCTAGCTCCTCCTCCATTAAGTCTCCCATTGCTACAACAATTTTTCGCTCCCCAACATAAGGATTTCGACCGTGAGCAATCAACATATTATCTAACATAATCATATTTCCTGCTTGCCACGGAAAATTAATTGCAGCTTTTTCATAAATGGCTCCAATTTCCTCAATTACTGAATCTTCAATTGGCGAGCCATCACCATAATAAACATTTCGAGGCAGTCTTTTTTCTCCAAATTCAGATAACAAAGATTCCCGCACAGCAGCATCTAAATAAGAAATATGATGTAACTGAATTTGATTAAAAAATATCTTTTCTCCTGTTTTCGGATGAGTCGTAATTGCTGGTCTTACCTTGGAAGTTTTTAAACCATTATTCTCTAACCATTCAAATTCTATTCTAGCATTTTTACAATAACTTTCAACCTCAGATTTATTGTTAGTATGGAAAAAATCTTGCCAGCTCACATCTAAATCTTCAACATAATTTCTGACATACATTAATTGTTTTTCCTCCAATTTTTCTCGTAATTTATGACTCAACATTTGATAAACCTTTCGACAATCAACAATCGGAGTTTCTCCCCCAGATTCTGCTGCCTTTAAACATAAGAAAAATATTTTCTGAGGCCAACGATGTAAATGAGAACTTTCATTATGAAATAGAATAGCTTTATCCTCTGGATAAGGTGTAGAACCATAAACTTTTTTACTCACACCTTCCCTTGGTAAATCTCCATATTCTCCAAACAAACCAGGAGTAATAGAACCAGCAACCTTTTCAAACTTTGAGATTGAATCAATATGAAAATCTTTCAACAAAATAGCACCATGTTGGCGTAAATTAGTCTCAAAAAATTCTCGGTTATTCATTGCCCAGTCAGCTATATCTACTTCCTCGCTATTAGGTTCGATTACTAAAGGAAGAGTTTCTTCTGGTTGTAAATAACTCGTTTTAATTAAATCCTTTTCTGGCAGACTAACCGCCTTTGGTTTGATAGACTTAAACTTTTTAAAATTAGCCTTAGTGCGTTTAGCTTTTGCAGCTCTTTGATCTTCTTTTTCAGATTCAGTTAGCATTTCTAAATCCTTAATTTTAGTATCTGGGTTATCAGCAATGTTGGTTAATAAGGTTTGCAGATGTCTTAACATCTGCTGAACAGTCTCTAATTCAAAATCAGCAGCATTATAAGTAATCTTAACTAAGAATTTATCTCCTGGTACTACATATACAGATAGTGGATAATTACTTTGCTGAAAAGTATTCACTTCTGTTAATTGTAATGAACTTTCTTCATTCACTAAAGAAGGAGCAATTGGATAGTTTTGAAATAGCATAATGCTATTAAATAAAGGTATTCCACCAGAGACTTGACTCACAGCTTGAATATCAACAATAGGAGTGTAGGAATACTGTTGTAATTCTACCATTGACTCTTGTATTTGTTTGAGCCAAGGAATAAGTTCTGATTTGGTTGGTACTTGTACTCTTAGGGGTAGAGTATTAATTAACAACCCCACAATATTTTCTACTCCAGTAAAGTTAGTGTTCCGACCTGAAACAACCACACCAAAGACAACATCTGTTTCACCACTATAACGATTCAGTAATAAAGCCCAAGCGGCTTGTGCTATAGTCGATACAGTTAAGTGATATTGTTTTGCTAGAGATTGTAATTTTTTGCTGCACTCACTAGAAAAACCTAATTCTATCTGCTTATTACCAGAATGTTCTTTGCTAACAGACTTAGTTTTATTAACCATCAGGGGAGTTGGAGTCTTAAAACCATGCAGATTTTGTCGCCAAAACTGCATTGCAGCTTGTTGATCTTGAGAACACAACCAAGCAATATAATCACGGTAAGGACTTGGAGTTGACCATTGATAAGTTTCGCCATTTACTGCACTATTGTAGAAACTGAAAATTTCTTTATATATAATCGGTGAAGACCATCCATCCAAAAGAATATGGTGATGATTCCAGATGAACTTGTAAGTATCAACACTAAGTTTAATTAAAGTACAGTTCATCAATGGAGCTTTGCTGAATGAAAAACCTTGAGCTTTTTGTTTTGATAACAACTCTTTAAACTTCTCCTGTTGCTCTGTTGGAGATAGTTGTACCCAATCTAGATTAGTCCAAGGTAAATTAACTTGTTTGAGTACTACTTGTAATGGAGTGGAAATATTTTCCCATACAAACAATGTTCGTAAAATTGAATGTCTATCCACAACTTTTTGCCAAGCAGATGCAAAAGCAGCTACATCCAGTTGACCCTTGAATTCTAGACTCATTTGTTTAAAATACACCCGACTTTCAGGAGCATAAAGATTGTGGAACAGCAACCCCTGTTGCATGGGAGAAAGAGGATATATTGCAGATATTTCTCTATTATTGATTACAGCTAATAATTTATCAAGTTCTAATTGATTTAACTGTGTCAAAGGAAAATCTGATGGTGTATATCCAAAAGCATCGTCTGACTGACAATGTTCTATTATGACTCTAATAGCTTGCAGATAGCTTTGGGCTAAATGCTCTACTGTAGCTTGATTATGAACATTATTACTGTAACTATAACTAATTTGTAATTCACCCTCTACCACTAAAGAATTAATATTTAACAGATGGTCACGAATTTGTTCGGAACTGCGGTTAGCTCCAGTAGATTCAGGGGCAGGTTTCCAATCTGTTGCTGATTGTACTTGGTCAAATTGTCCCAGATAGTTAAAAACAATTTCAGGAGTAGGAATTTTTTGTAGTTGCTCTGTTACAGCCGTCTCAAGAGACAGGTAACGCAAGATGCCAAAGCCAATACCACGATTGGGAATGGCTCGTAATTGTTCTTTGATAGACTTGATTATGGATGCTGTTTGGTTATCTTTTGGTAGTTGTAACAAGACTGGGAACAAACTGGTAAACCAACCTACTGTTCTGGATAAGTCTACATCTGAAAATAGTTCTTCTCGGCCATGTCCTTCTAAATTAATTAGTACCGTTGAATTACCAGTCCACTCTGCTAATGACATTACTAATGCACTTAGCAATATATCGTTAATTTGAGTGTTGTAAGCTTTGTTAACTTGTCCCAGTAGAACACCTGTTTCTTCTACACTCAATTTCACAGATACACTAGCTATACTACCCACTGTATTGTCTATTTGAGTGTCAGCATAATCTAATGGTAGCGAGCAAATCTTTGACCAAGGTTTATTGCTCCAGTAGTCTAACTCTTGTTTGATTATTTCTGATTGTGCGACCTGGTGTAATTTTTTAGCCCAATCAATAAATGCTGTAGTTTTGGGAGGTAATTTTACAGTTTGTCCCTGTTCCAATTGCTGATAAACTGTCAACAAGTCTTGTAGCAGTATTCGCCAAGAAACTCCATCAACTGCTAGGTGATGGATTATAATTAATAAACGATTGCCATTATTTCCTAACTGGAACAGTACTGCTCGCAATAGAGGTCCTTCCGAAAGGTTCAAGCTCCCTTGTTGATTATTGGCAATTTCAGATAAAGTTGCCGACTGTTGAGATTGAGGAATATCTGATAAATTTATCACCTGGAATGGTACTGTCTCATCAAGTTCTTGATTGTTTTGCTGCCATCCCTTTTCCCCGTGCAAAAACCGTAGACGTAGAGCATCATGGTGTTCTAGTAATTTAGATAAGCTCTGAGACAATAATTCTGGCTGTACGGTATGAGGAACTTGGAAGAATACCGATTGATTAAAATGATGAGACTCAGATAGATTTTGCTCAAAGAACCATTTTTGAATAGGAGTTAGAGAAACAATTCCAGTGACTGTACCCTGTTGAGCTAATATAGCTGTGGTGGTATCTTCTTGGGAAATTTTGGCTAGTTGTGCAATAGTTGGGTGTTGAAATATCTGTTTAGGAGTAATGTTGATTCCTGACTCTTCAGCAAGTGTGCGAACGCGAGCAACCAGTTGAATACTCAATATGGAATCTCCACCTACTGAAAAGAAGTTATCGTGAATGCTAACTTTTTCAATTCCCAGTAAATCTTGCCAGATACTGGCTAATATTTTTTCAACAGGTGTTTGAGGTGGAACATATTCAGATAAATTGGTCAATTCTAGCTCTGGTGCTAGTAAAGCTTTGCGATCTATCTTGCCATTGGAAGTTAGTGGTAAAGTCTCTAACACAACAAAAGCAGACGGCACCATATATTCTGGCAATTTAGATAGTAAGTATGATTGTAAGTCGGCGGTATTCAATGAAGTATCAGAACTAACTACATAAGCTACTAATCTTTTATGTCCTGGGTTGTCTTCCCGACATAGAACTACAGTTTGTTCTATTTGAGGATGAGTTGAAAGAGATGATTCTATTTCTCCGATTTCAATTCGGTAACCGCGAATTTTTACTTGATTATCAATGCGACCTAAATATTCGATATTGCCATTAGGTAAGTAGCGAGCTAAATCTCCAGTTTTATAAAGTTTGGAGTTATTATCAAAGGGGTTAGGAATGAATTTTTCTGCTGTTAATTCTGGTCGTTTGAGATAACCACGAGCTAAACCTGCACCACCAATATGCAATTCTCCCGCTACTCCTATGGGTACTGGTTGATTATTACTGTCTAGGATGTACAGTTGAGTATTCGCTATCGGGCGACCTATAGGAACTATTTCTTGGTAAGACTTTTCAGGTTCTACCTGATAGACGCAACATCCTACTACTGTTTCAGTTGGTCCGTATTCATTAATCAGTCTAGTTTGTGGTGCATTGCTTGACCAATATGATACGGTATTCACCGGCAATGCTTCACCACCAATGATGAATGCTCTGGTTTGATTGGATGCTTTTTCTGGTGGTATTAGAGTGTTAAGTATCTGTAAGTGAGCTGGTGTGAGTTTAACTAAACTCAAATTATTCTGGGAACATAAAAGTTGACTCAGAGCTTCGATTTCATCTTCTTCAGGCAATAAAATTACTTGTTGACCTTTTAATAACGGAGAGAATAGAGAAGTGATAGTAGCATCAAACCCAATAGAGGAATTTACTGGAACTCCATTTCCTTGTGTGAGTTGATATGCTTGGGTACACCAACTTAAATAATTCACTACTCCTGTGTGAATAATCATGGTTCCTTTTGGTTTACCTGTAGAACCTGAAGTATAAATTATATAAGCTAAATTCTCTGGAGCTACTCCACTGACAGGATTATCTATACTTTGATGGGCAATAGTATCCCAATTACTATCTAAACAGACAACTTGTGCAGAATGTTCTGGTAAACTAGACAATAGTGATTCATTTGTAAGCAACACTGGCATTGCTGCATCTTCTAACATATAAGCCAAGCGTTCTTTGGGATAACTGGGGTCTAGGGGAACGTAAGCTGCTCCTGCTTTTAAGATTCCTAGTAATCCTACCATCATTTCTAGAGAACGGTTGATACAAATCCCTACCAATGTTTCCGTTTTCACACCTAAGCTTTGCAGGTAATGAGCTAACTGATTGGCTTTAGCATTCAACTGTTTATATGTTAATTGTTGCTGCTCAAATACTACTGCAACTGCATCAGGTGTTTTTTCTACCTGTTCTTCAAATAACTGATGGATACATTTATCCTTTGGATATTCGACTGCTGTATTATTCCATTCTATTAACAGTTGATGACGTTCAGCTTCTGTTAATAAAGGTATTTGAGCAACCTTTTGTTCCGGATTAGTCACAATAGCGGACAATAAGTTTTGAAAATGAGCAGTCATCCGAGCCATAGTTTCTGCATCAAACAAGTCCGTTGCATATTCCCATGAACCCACTAATCCCTCATTTGTGCGCAATAGCGACAGGATTATATCGAATCTCGCTGTATTTGTTTCTGGCCATAATGGATTCAATTCAACCCCAGGTAATTCTAAAAATTCTTCCGGCGCATTCTGCAAAACAAACATTACTTGAAATAGAGGTGAGTGACTCATATTTCGTTCTACTTGCAAAGCATCTATTACTTGTTCAAAAGGCACATCCTGATTACTGTATGCTTCCAAACAAACCTTGCGTACTTGAGCTAATAACTCTACAAATGTAGGATTATCTTCAAATTTTGTTCTTAATGCTAAGGCATTCAAGAAAAAACCAATCAAAGGTTCAACTTCACTGCGGTGGCGGTTAGTTATTGATGAACCTACCAAAATATCTGATTGACCACTGTAACGATACAACAGAGTTGCAAAAGCTGCCTCCACTGTCATAAATAAAGTAGTGCCTGATAATTGACTCAAATTTTCCAACTGTTGAGTTAGTTCTTTACTAAGTTCAAATTTGTGAAGGGCACCTTTATGACTAGGTACTGCAGGTCGTGGTCTGTCTGTAGGAAGTTGCAATAAAGTTGGTGCTGCTGCTAGTTGCTGTTGCCAATAGTTAAGTTGAATTTCATTTTGCTCTTTTAACGACTTGCGTTGCCAAACACTAAAGTCCGCATATTGGATAGGTAATTCAGTTAAGGTCGATGTTTCTCCCTGAACATAAGCAGTATATAAAATCAAGAATTCTTTCATTAATACTTCAAATGACCAAGCATCACAGACAATATGGTGGACAGTCATCAGTAATAATGATTCGGTCTCAGATAATTGCACCATATTTACTCGTAGTAGAGGTGCAATATTGAGATTAAAAGGTTTCGTCGCTTCTTGTAGAATATATTGGGGCAAGTCTGCCTCTTGTTGAGTTGAGGGTAAATGTTGCCAGTCAATTACTTGCACTTGGAAATTAATATCTGGTTCAATAACTTGCCCTGGGATACCATCGATTGCCTCAAACCGAGTCCGCAACACTTCATGGCGATGAATTATTTCTGCCATAGCTCTAGTAAAGGCATCATAGTTAAAATTGCCTTTAATACGCAACGCTTTTGGTATATTGTAGGTTGCACTTTCCTCTTCTAGTTGGTCAAGGAACCACATTCTTTCTTGCGCCCAAGATAGGGGTAAAGGTTCTCCATTACGGGGAATAGGTTCAATGGGTGGAGTCTGTCGTTTGGTAGAGTTTTGAATTAACTGTTCTAATTCAGCTATAGTAGGAGATTCAAACAGGTCTTTCACAGAGATTTCTGCTGACAAGAATTGTTTGATACGGGAAATTACTTTAATTGCCAACAGGGAATGACCTCCCAGTACAAAGAAGTTGTCATGGATACCTACAGAGGTTACTGCCAATACCTCTGCAAAAATATTGGCGAGAATTTCTTGAGTAGGGTTTTGAGGAGGTGTGTATTCTGATGTTTGATTTAAGTCTATATCTGGTGCAGGTAAAGCTTTGCGGTCAATTTTACCATTGGCAGTTAGCGGTATAGTTTCTAAGAAGACAAAAGCAGAGGGAACCATATATTCTGGTAATTTGGAGAGTAGATATGGTTGTAGTTCGCTGCTATTCAATGATGAGTCTAAATTTACAATATAAGCTACCAGTCGTTTGTCTCCAGGGTTATCTTCCCGACAGATAACCACAGTTTGTTCTATTTGAGGATGGGTAGAGATAACTGATTCTATTTCCCCTAGTTCTATACGGAAACCGCGAATCTTGACTTGGTTATCAATACGTCCGATAAATTCAATATTACCATCCGGTAAATAACGAGCTAAATCTCCAGTTCTATATAATCTATTCCCTATTCCAGTAATGAATTTTTCTGCTGTCAACTCAGGCCGGTTGAGATAACCGCGAGCTAATCCAGCTCCACCAATGTGCAACTCTCCTACTACCCCAATAGGTACAGATTGCTGATTTTTATCTAATATATGGATTTGTGTATTCGCATTTGGACTGCCTAGAGGCACTGTTTTCGAGTATCTACTATATTCGAAACTCGTTAATTTAGTTAATTTAAAAGTTGTTACGCCAACTGTGGTTTCACTAGGTCCGTAATGATTGAAGATTTGACAGTCTGGTCTTAATTTTTGGATACGTTCTACTAATTCCCATGAAAGTGCTTCCCCACCAAGAATCAAGCTTTGACGAGGCAATATTTTTTCTGGATGAGATGCAGATAATAATGCTTCTAAATGCGAAGGTACTATTTTCAGGCAGTCTATAGGGTGGGTGCTGAAATATTCTGTCAGTGCTTCTGCATCAAAAGTACGTTCTTCTGAGATTATATGTAGACATCCTCCAAAACATAAGCTGGGAAAAAGAACAGTGTTTCCTAAGTCGGCAGCGAATGTGGAGATTATTGCGTATGTCGCAATAGAAGAAAGTTCTAATTTTTCTTGAATGCTGTAGAGATAATTTAAGACTTGTTGATGTTCCACTGCGACTCCTTTTGGTTTTCCAGTGGAACCGGAAGTATATATTATATAGATGAGGTTTTCTGGGGTAACTTCGCTCTTTAGATTTTCTGTACTTTCTTGAGAAATTTTATCCCAGTCACTATCCAGACAAATTGTTTCTGCACCACTATCGGGTACGTTTTTAACTAGGTGCTGTTTGGTTAAGACGGTCGGTACGTTGGCATCTTCTAATCTGAAACTGAGATTTTCTGTTGGTAGTTTAGAGTCTAGGGGTAGGTATGCGCCTCCCGCTTTGAGTATGGCTAAAATAGCGATGATTATTTCTAGGGAGCGATCGCTATAAATACCAACTGCTACATCTGGTTTGATTCCTTTTTTTTGTAAATAATGAGCAAGTTGATTACTTTTAGCGTTGAGTTCCTCGTAGGATATTTGTTGGTCTTCAAATACAACAGCGATATTTTTTGGAGTTAGTTTAGACTGCTCTTCAAATATGTGATGAATACATTTACTTTCTGTATTTTTCCCATAATCTTTTTCAGTATTATTAAATTCAATCAGGAGCTTTTGTAAGTCTTGTTCATTGTTAATTTGAAATTGATTAATTTCTGTGACTGGATTTTCTAGAACGTTAGTTAATAATGTTTGAAACTGTCTTGTTAATCTTTGGATATCTTCAGTTTGATAAGCATTAGCATCATAGTGGAATTCTATGCTTAAGTTCTGGTTTTCAGTCACTACAAGTTTGATTTTATATTTATCAATACAGGTGTAAATTCTGTCTATAGTAAAATCAAAATTTTCAGAAATATTGTTCAGTTCAATAAATTCAAAAGCCAGAGGTAAAAAAGACTGCTGAAAGTAAGTATCTGTAAGCGCAATAAATTGTTCCCAGGTAAAATAGTCTTGCCATTTTAAAACTTCAGATACAGATAATTTTACTTGTTCTAATAACTGGTTAAATTTCAATTCTTCCGAAACTTGGCAACATAAAGGTAAATGTTTAGCAAATAATCCTAACGCTTGTTCTAATTCCTCATATTTACGACCGTTACCTACCAGACCCAAGACAATATTTGATTCTCCTGTTAGTCGCCAGATTAATGTTAACCAACAAGTTAATAAAAAGTCAGATGTAGAAACATCAAGTTGTTGAGCCAGACTTTTTATCTTGGCAAATAAATCTGGATTAATTGTAGTTTTCTGAACTTGAGGTTTAAATTCCTCAGACTTTTGTTCAAAAGTTTGTTCAAAGGGAAGCCTTAAATCAAAACGATGGGAAATATCTTGTTTTTGCCAAAATTCTTTACCGAGTTTTGCCTCTTCTTCTTCTAACAATTCATTTTGCCACTCAGCAATATCTGCATATTGTAATTCTGCTTCTGGTAATTGATTTTCTTCTAGGAAAGCTGTATACTCTTGGTTAAGTTCTCGGACTAAAATTTCCAGAGTCTTTGAGTCAGAAATTAAAGCAGGTAAATTTATTAATAATATCTGTTGTGCTGGGGAAATTTTTACTAAAGATACCCGAAATAAAGAATCTTGTTTTAAGTCAAATTCTATCTGACTGAAGTTTTGCCAAATTTTTTCTAGTTCCGCATTTTTCTGTTCTGGTTTTAATGGGGTTAGATCGTATTCTGCATTCCAGGAAATCTGACTATCTCTAATAATTTGTACCCCTACCGTCATACCAGGTAAACAATCAAAATTTGTGCGAAAAATTTCATGGTGTTCAACAATTTTATCCAAAGCAGATTTAAGTATTTGTGTGTCTAGGTTACCAGGAATTAAAATTGAACATTGAGTGAAAAAAGTTGATTTTTTTTCAGTTTGTTGTAGCAACCATAAATGACGTTGGTGTGGAGATAGTCGATATCCTTCACTAATATTTGTTGTTTCTTCTGTTACTTGATTTTGCATATTTTTTTAATTTGTATTTAACTTATATTTGTTAGTAGTTGGGCTTTAGCTCGGTACTTATTTGAAAAATTTGTATTTAACTTATATTTGTTAGTATTTAGACTTGAACCAGATACTGATTTTTTATATTAGAGCTAAAGTCTAATATAATAGTTTGATAATCAGGTCTAAAGCCCAACTACAAGCTAATTTGTCATTCCTACGACTACTTTTCGGTTCCCCACAAAAGGAGTTCTCCCATGAGCTGTTAACATATTATCTAGTAATAAAACATCTCCAGTTTGCCAAGGAAAATATATTGCTTCTTCCTGATAAATTTCGCGGATTTCATCAAGAATAGATAATTCTATTGGAGTACCATCACCATAATAAGAATTTCGTGGCAGTTCATCTTCTGAGAAAACAGATAAAAGTTGTTCCCTAACTTCTGGCTTTAAACTAGAGATATGAAATAAATGAGCTTGATTAAACCAGACCATTTCATTTGTTATTGGATGGGTAGCTACAGCCTGACAAACTTGAAAAGTTCGGAGGCTATTTTCTCCAATCCATTCTAATTTTATTTCTGCCTGACGACAATATTCTTCTACTTCAGATTTATCATTGGTTTGAAAGACATTTTGCCAAGGTAAATCTAATCCATTTCCATAGTTACGAACATACATAACTTTTTTGTTCTGAAAAATTTCCCGAATTTTGGGATTAATTCTTTGAAGAACTTTTCGACTATTAGCAATTGGTGTCATACCTCCTTCTGTAGCTGCTTGAACACAATAAAAACAAATTTTCATTGGCCAGCTATTACTATATGCCATTTCATTGTGTAAAGGAATTGATGCTTCTGGTGGATATTCTGTAGAAGTATATATCTGATTATTAACTTGAGTTCTTGGTGTGGAACGATAAGAATATTCTAAGAGTTTGCCAAAAGTAGATTGGAGAAACTTTTCAAATTCAGAAATACCATTTAATTGAAAATTTCTAAATAAGATACCACCTTGTTTTAGCAAATAATTTTCGATTAATTCCAGATTATTATTTGCCCAAGTAGTTAAGTTTAATTTTTCTCCAGAGGGTTCAATAACAATTGGTAAATATTCCCCTGATTCGAGATTATAAATTTTTACCAATTCTTGGGAGGATAAGTTGATTTTTTTGCGTTTAATAGTACCTATTTTATTCATTTTAGTAGTCAGTAATCAATAGTTTTTTTGAGTAGTCAGTAGTCAATAGATATCTCCAGACAAGAGGGAATAGGGAATAGATTATTTCTCTACAAGAATTGATTTTATTTTTCATTGTTGGAGATGTCTAATAGTCAGTAGTTGTTTTTTTGAGCAGTTTTTTTGAGTAGTCAGTATTCATTGAGTAGTTAATATTTTTCTTGAGTATTTAGTTTTTTTTATTCAGTAGGTTCGATTGTTCGCGCGGTTCGTTGCTAACCATAGAAGGAAACCAAAAAATGTTTATTTGATTTAGAGATAATTATTAATTATTAATTGTTCATTATTAATTATTTAGCTGATTTTCGTTTCATCTTTTTCAACTTTTGCCGATTCTTATTTTCTAATTTTTGTTCCTCCATAACTTGTTGTTGTTTTTTCGACTCATTAATAATATCTAACATTTCATTTAACCTCATATCTAAATTTGCTACAATATGAGAAAAAATATTTTCTAAATCTTTCACCATTAAATTAATAGTCTCAGCATCAAACAAATCTGTTCTATACTGAAACGAACCAACAAAACCAGTCGGAGTTTCCTGTAAACCCAATCTCAAATCGTGCTTAACTAATCCACTATCAAAATGTAAAGGTTCTAATCGACATCCTCCCATTTCTAATTGAGGCATTGATACATTATGCAATACAAACCAAACTTGGAATAATGGATTATGACTTAAAGAACGCTCAATATTTAACTCTTCTAATAACTTTTCAAAAGGTAAATCCTGATTAGCAAAAGCTCCTATTGCTACCTCCCGAACTCGTTGTAATAATTCTCGAAAACTAGGATTTCCTGATAGTTGGGCACGCAACACTAAAGTATTTACAAAAAATCCGATAATTCCTTCTTTTTCTCGTGAATTACGGTTAGCAATAGGGTAACCAATACAAAAATCTTGTTGCTGACTAGAACAGTAAAGTAATGTTTGAAACCCAGTTAATAACATCATAAATAAAGTTACTTTCTCAGACTGACTAACTTGCTTGATATTGTCGCTGAGTTGGGATGGTAACTCAAATATAATAGTTGCACCTTGGAAATTTTGCACTTTTGGGCGAGGTCTGTCTGTGGGTAAAGCTAAAACTGTAGGCACTTCTGCTAACTGTTGCTGCCAATATGTTAGTTGTTCGGCAAACACCTCGCTTTGCAAATATTCTTGTTGCCAATGGGCAAAGTCTGCATATTGAATAGATAATTCTGGTAGAAGCGATCGCTTCCCACTAGCAAAAGCATCATATAAAGTAGCGAACTCTCGTGTAGTAATAGCAATTGACCATTCATCGCAAATAATATGATGGATGACAAATATTAATACATATTCTGTATCGGTAAGCTGTAGCAGAGTGACTCGTAATAGTGGATTTTTGCTTAAATCAAAAGGACGTTGAGCTTCAGAAGTAGCAAACTCGTGAATTTCCATTTCCCGATTAGTTTCGTCTACTTCTCGCCAGTCAATCACTGATAGAGTAAAATTTGTCTGGTCAGAAATAACTTGCACTGCTTCCCCATCTACCTCTTGAAAGCTGGTGCGCAAAGTTTCATGTCTGCGGATAATTTCTGTAAATGCTTGTTGCAAAACTTCTAAGTCAAGATGACCAGACAAACGCACTGCTGAGAATATATTGTAGGCACCACTGTTTTTTTCAAGTTGGTCAATAAACCACAGACGTTGCTGGTTAAATGATAGAGGTAAGTTAAGTTCCCGCGATACAGGTTGAATCGGAGGAATACTTAATCCACTATTAGTCGAATGTAATTCGCTTATTTTCTGATCTAATTCAGCTACAGTAGGCGATTCAAAAATTTTCTGGAGCGGTATTTCCACGGAAAATGCTTCTCGAAGTCGAGAAATTACTTGAGTGGCGAGTAAAGAATGTCCTCCCAAGTCAAAGAAGTTGTCATAGATTCCTACTTTTTTTATGGCGAGAACGTTAGCGAAGATATTGGCAATTATTTCTTCACTTTGGTTGCGTGGCGCTACATATTCATGTTCCTCTAATACACCATCTGGTGCTGGTAGTCCTTTGCGGTCGATTTTACCGCTGGGTGTTAATGGTAAACTGTCTAAAGTCACAAAAGCACTCGGAACCATGTATTCTGGTAGCTTTTGTTTAGTAAATTCGCGCAATTCCTTGGTAGTTAGTGATTTATCTGAGGCCACAAGATAAGCAACTAGACATTTATTTCCAGGAATGTCTTCTCTAGCAATTACAACAGCTTGTTTGATTTGGTAGTGATTGTTTAAGAGAACTTCAATTTCTCCTAGTTCGATGCGAAAACCTCGAATTTTGACTTGGTTATCAATGCGACCAATATATTCGATATTGCCATCGGGTAAATATCGAACTAAGTCTCCTGTCTTATATAGTTTGGAGTTGTTATTGTCAAAGGGGTTAGGGATGAATTTTTCTGCTGTTAATTCAGGGTGGTTGAGATAACGACGAGCTAAACCTGCACCTCCAATGTGGAGTTCTCCTGATACTCCTATGGGTAATGGTTGATTATTCCTGTCTAAAATATAGAGTTGAGTATTGGCAATGGGGCGACCGATGGGAACTATTCCTGGATATTTGTTAGTTCCACAATCTATGAATGTTACGTCTATAGCTGCTTCTGTTGGTCCATAAAGATTGTGCAACTCACATTTGAGCTTTTCTTGGAACTGTTCTTGCAGTTGATAAGATAACGCTTCTCCACTACAAATTACTCGTTTAAGACTACTACACTCTTCTATTTTTGACCCTTGTAGAAATACACTTAACATTGAGGGTACAAAATGAATTGTGGTAATTTGTTGTTGAATTATTAAATTAATTAAAGCTTCACTATCTTTGTGTATTTCTGGTGCAGCTACTACTAAAGTTGCACCTGTTATTAGAGGCCAGAAAAACTCCCAAACTGATACATCAAAGCTAAAAGGAGTTTTTTGTAGAATCCGATCTTGAGCAGTTAATTGATAGGTATCCTGCATCCACAGCAAACGATTGTAAATTCCTCTGTGGGTATTCATGCATCCCTTGGGTTTCCCTGTCGAACCTGAAGTGTATATTGTATAGGCTAAATTTTCTTGAGTGACTCCACTATCAAGATTCTCAATACTAGAAATAGCGATATTGTCCCAATCTCTATCCAAACACACCGTCTGTACAGAATGTTCTGGCAAATGCTCCAATATTGATTCAGTTGAAAGCAACACTGGCACTGCTGCATCTTCTAGCATATAACTCAAACGTTCTGTTGGATAAGTGGGGTCAATAGGAACATAAGCTCCTCCCGCTTTCAATATTCCCAGTAAACCTATCACCATTTCCACAGAACGCTCAAGACAAATACCCACTAATGTTTCTGGTTTTACACCTAAGTTTTGCAGGTAATGTGCTAGCTGATTAGCTGATTCATTCAACTTAGAGTATGTTAATTGTTTCCCTTCAAATTCTACTGCTACTGCATCTGGAGTTTTATCAACTTGTGCTTCAAATAATTGATGAATACACTGATCTTTTGGATATTCAACTGCTGTATCATTCCATTCTACTAACAGTTGATGACGTTCTGCTGCACTCAACAGGGGTAATTCATCTACCTTCTGCGCAGGATTTTCCACTACCGCTGACAACAAATTCTCAAAATGATTCGCCATCCGCTCAATAGTTGAACTATCAAATAAGTCAGTGTTATATTGCCATCCACCTACTAATCCTGATTCAGTTTCGCTCATGGATAGAGTTAAATCAAATCTAGCAATTTTTGTGTCTTGGTTGATTGAACTCACACTTACACCAGGCAATTTGTCCACCTTACCTATTGGTACATTTTGTAAAACAAACATTACTTGGAAAAGAGGAGAATGACTTAATGACCTTTGTGGTTGTAATGCTTCTACCACTTGCCCAAAAGGCACATCTTGATATTCGTATGCCTTCATTGTAGTTTCTCTTACTTGTGCTAGCAACTCCTCAAAACTCGGGTTATCTAGAAACGCCGTTCTCAAAACTAAGGTATTGATAAAAACGCCTATCAGAGACTCTATTTCACTGCGGTTACGATTAGCTATGGGGGAACCTATTAAAATATCTGACTGACCGCTGTAACGATATAGTAATGTGGTAAATGCTGCTAACAGAGTCATAAATAAGGTTGTACCATTCTGTTGAGACAGATTTTGTAACTTCTCGGTTATCTCTGTATCTAAATTCCTATTGTGAGTTTCACCAATGTACCTTTGAACTTTTGGTCGAGGGCGGTCAGTTGGTAATTGTAGTAATTGTGGTGCATTTGCTAAATTTTGCTTCCAGTAATTGAGTTGAGTTAAGAGTATTTCTCCACTCAAATATTGTCTTTGCCAAACTGCAAAGTCAGCATACTGAATTGATAATTCAGGTAAGGGGGATATTTTACCCTGGCTATAGGCAGTGTATAAAATTGAGAGTTCTTTGAAAAAGATTCCCAGTGACCAAATATCCCAGATAATATGGTGCGTCGTTATCAATAATATTGATTCTATGGTTGAAAGTTTCACCAGGTTGACTCGTAGCAAAGACCCTTTGGCCAGATTAAAAGACTTTTTCCTTTCTTGCTCAAGATATTTTTCTAGGTCTGTTTGTTGTTGAGTAGGATGTAAATTTTGCCAATCAGTAACTTGTATCTCAAAGTTAATGCTTGGTTCAACTATTTGTAAAGGTACACCATCAATTGATTCAAACCGAGTCCGCAAAACTTCATGACGACGGAAAATTTCTGAAATGGCTGATTGCAGAACATCACAGTTAAAATTACCTTTAATATGAAATGGCCATAAATCATTATAGGTAGCATTTACTCCCTCTAGCTGCTCGATCAACCACATTCTTTCTTGTGCCCACGATAGAGGAAATCTATTTGATTCTCTGATGGCAGGAGCGATCGGTAACTTGAGTATATCTATTCCTTCTTTGGTCAGTAATTTAATTAGGGCTATCCGTTTTTTATCGGAGAGATTTGTTAGTTTTTTAGCTATTTCTTGCCGTTCAATTTGATTTAAACTCATCATCTTACTTACTTATTTTTACATTGATATTTTTAATCATCTATTGTACTTTCCACGAGTTCTAGCATTTGATTAATCTTTTCTAAATCGCTATCTATAGATTCTTTTTGACTATTGATATATTCTGAAAATTGGGCAACAGTTGTCAAATTAAATATCTCACTTATATTAATGTCTACTGTAAATTTTTCCTTCATTTTTGCTATAAGCATGGTTGCTATTAATGAATCTCCTCCTAAATCAAAAAAGTCGTCATTTATACCCACTTTAGTGCCACCAAGAACAGATTGAAAAAGATCAGCTAAAATTTCTTCTTGTTGATTTCTTGGAGCAACATAAACAGTTCCTAATTTTCTAGATTTATCCTGTTGAGAATCTACTGATGAATGTAAATTACTTTGTTTTTTGATGCGATTACCCTTAACCCATTGGTCTATTCTTGCTTCTAAATCTCCAGTAGAAACAACTAATTGATTAGCATTACTTCCAGATAGTATCACCTCAAAAGTTTTGGCCCCTTCTGACGGCGTAATTGATAATTCTGCTAAGTTCTTACCAAAACTTAAATTTTGTTTTGATTTTGAATCTAATTTCCAACTATCCCAATTAACACTTATCCAAGAAGAATTATTTTCTAGATGATTATCTGCCCGAACAAAATAATCCATAAAGCTATTACTAGCTGTATAAGCAACAAATCCTAATCCTCCTAAAATTGATGAGATACTAGACATCAATAAACAGAAGTCTATCTCTCTATCTTTAAACAACTTTCCTAACACTAAAGTTCCGTAAACCTTAGACAAAAATTGTTGCTGGCACTCGGCTTTTCCTAGATTTTGAATAGCATTAATCGAGTTTCCTTTGACCAAACCAGCAGCATGAATCACTCCATTAATTTTACCAAAATTTTTCTCTGCTTTTTGAATCACTAATTCCATTTGTTCAGAATTAGAAACATCAGCATTTAAAACTAAAACCTCAGCTCCATAAGTTTCAAATTCTTGTAATTTTTGAATCTTCTGACTAATACTATCTTGTTCGTCATGACTCTTAACCCACTCTGACCAATTATCTCGCTCTGGAAAAGTAGAACGTCCGATTAAAATCAACTTAGCTTGTACTGTCTTGGCCAGAAATTCTGCTAATACAATTCCAATACCACCAAGTCCACCTGTAATTAGATAAACTCCTTGTTCTTTTAGCTTTTGTGGACGATATTCGATTTGAGGTTTTAATGGAAATAACTCAAAATTTTCTACCCAGCGAGACTTTCCACGATAAGCAATGATTTGTGCTGGAGATTTTGCGATTAATTCAGCAATTAGATGCTCTATAAGTATCTTTTCTTGGTTACTTCCAGTATCGGGAAGCATTACATCAATACAACGACAGCTAAAGTTAAAGTATTCTTGAGAGATTACTTTTACAGGTCCTAATATAGTGGATTTTTCGCATTGCAAAATTTCGTTTCCTGTTACATCCTGTATATTATTGGAGATGACAAAAATTTCGCATTGCTCTGCTAAGATTTTTTTTCCACAAGCTTGAGCTAAAAATAGCAAACTATAGAATCCTACATCTTGAGCTTTGTCAAATAAATCTGCATCTAACTCTTTTGTTAATTTCTCTGTTGTCAAACTCCATAAATGAATCACTTTTTCTGGAATCAAGTTTAAGTTGACAAGTTCATCTAACAGATTATTGTAATCATCAGGTTGATTAGGATTCAGAGTATAAACTCCCTCACCCTGATTCCCAAAAGAGTCTCCCACTTTGACACAAACTACTTTTTCACCAAGTTGTCTCAGTTGGGTTGCTAACTTTTCTCCCAAACCAGACT
>JBCDJM010000073.1:0-27813 GCA_038747755.1 Cyanobacteria bacterium P01_H01_bin.35 | reverse complement strand
TGGTATTAATATTGGCAAGAAAAATAACCAGCAGTTTGTTCAAATACCTACGGCCAAGTTAAAAGCCCGGATAGCCAAATTGTCTGAGCAGTATGGGATTAAGTTTGTTGAGACTGAGGAAAGTTACACGAGTAAGGCTAGTTTTCTAGATGAAGATTTCTTACCGACATTTGGTGAAAAACCCGAAAGGTGGGAGCCATCAGGAAAGCGTGTTAATCGTGCTTTGTACCGTTCAGCAACAGGTAAATTGATTAATGCCGATGCTAATGGTGCTGGAAATATTATCAAAAAAGTAGCAACACAGCTCAGTTTAGATTTAGCCAAGGTTGGTAGGGAAGTTTTGATGCTTCCACAACGATATAAGTTGGACGATCTAACTAGAAAATATCGTAAGCAGTGCGTCGCGTGGCTTTAGCCTGCGTAAGCACATCCGCTCAGAATCCAGGGTGTTTTAACCCCTGGAGACATCAATATATTGTCTTAATTATTATCTCTAAAGCATTTGTTAAGCTAACATTCAAATTGAAAGTGTCACTAATGGAAAAACCGTGAGTAAATCTTCTCCCAATCGGATCAACCCCAGGTCTCCGGGAATGGGTCTGTTAATACTATCCTTAATATTTCGATTGTTACTACTGGTGGTAGCTAGCGGTTTTTCCTGGATTTTGGGAATGGCGATCGCTGTTCAATATCCTTCTACTGCTCAAGAGATACCCATAGCAGAAAAACTACTTCGTGGCACTAAGGGTATAGTATCTAAAAAAGGGTTGCCCCAATCTTCAAACGCCACTCCTGAATCTACCCCAGAAATTCTGAAACTTCAAGTTGAACTAACTGAGACCCAAAGACAGGAATTACAAACAGAACTTAAAGAATTACAAACACAGTTAAATACTCTTATTGGTCAGACCACTGCTTTAGAAAATCAATTAGGTATCAGTAGACCTAATCAAAATTTAGAGGCAAGATTAAATTTAATTTCTCAGCAGTTGACTGCACCTCTTTCGACTAATGAACGTAAACAAATAAGTCAATTTACCAAACCTGTTTTTTCAGGAAATCAAATGATGGTGACGCTTCCTATTGATATTTTGTTTGAGTCGGGTAGTAATACAATTCGTTCTGAGGAAAGGGTTATTTTAGACAATTTAATTAGTGAATTTAAAAATTATAAAGGTGCAACCATTAGTGTTTCTGGTCATACTGATAGTCGAGGTAAAGTCAAAGCAAATCGAGAATTGTCATTTTTACAAGCTGAAGCAGTCGCAGAATATTTATCAAAAAATCTGGGTCAAACATATCGTCTTCTAGCTATTGGTTATGGAGAGTCTCGCCCCATAGCAGAAAATGATTCTCAAACTAATCGACAACGTAATCGTCGGATAGAGGTAAAAATTAATCCTATTGATTTTTGACATCTTGATTTTTGACATCCCCCCTTCTAGAAATGTTATGAATGTTCTCCATCCTAAATCTGATATTGCTCTGATGAGGATGCAGATTTCCGCCCCGGACTAAAGTTACGGGGCTACCAAACTCTCGAACTTTTTTCGTGTAGCTGCAAGATATTGATTTAGAATCTTTATCTCCCTAAACCTCCCACACTCTCTATCTCCTGGTTAGCCCTTGATAAAGGTTTTAAGGGGGAAATGACCGAATCGAAGCGACAATAACATAGGACTATTGCTTTTTTAGAGCTATCGTCCCCACCAGGAATATACTCTTCTACTCTGCTTATTACCCAGTCTCCCTCTCTAACCTATCCCTTATAAGGAACTCCTGAAACCCTTGTGGGAGGGTGGGGAAGATGGGGAGGAGCGGGAGGAGGAGGAGGAAGAATTTTGTCTACATTGATAAAAAAGTGTATTGAAAAATACTCTTTTCTCGTGAAAAAGCCGATTCAAGACTTCAACATAACTTGTCTATGTTGTCAAGTTTTATGTTAAGAAAGATGTTTATAAAGCATAGCTCTCTAACGTGGGTAGAACTTCCAGGGAATTTGGGGTCGATGAACTCTTCTACTTGCAAAAATTGTCTGAGGCGTTGGCGGAGCCTAGCGGTAGCTACATCGCCTATTTTAGGTTTTCCTCCTTTGCTGGTGTAGTCCCATTGTTCATCTAAAATGTCTGTTAGGCCACCCATGGGTAGTTTGCGATTTTCCCATCCGGGTTGTTCTGGTTCAGCCATAAAAATTATCCATGTTTCGCTCATTTTTATTTTTCCTCCATGAAATTAGGGCGTGTCATCAATCAGGGGAAACGCACACAAAACTTAACAATTGAGAAAAAAAGCGATCGTTACTAGATCAAAGCGATCGTTACTAGGGCAAGGCGACTGCACAGTAAAGTGTTCAACTACCATTACCTGATTCAACGGGAGAGAGAATTCAGAATAAGACTCAGATAATTATTGTTCCATCCAGCTTTTAGACGTTTGGCATGAATCCCCCCTTTTGCAGTTGACTCATGGGTAAGAAGATTTAAAGCTAGATGACGAACCACAGCTAAATTCTCTACACTATAACCAAGACATCCAGATAGATTATCTTCGAGTAAGCTAACATCAAGAACTCTTTCGGAATATGAAAAGTAGCCATACATGAAAATTTTTGGAAAATCAAAGGTTTGACGATGTGTAACCAGCTCAAACAAATATTTGATTAGAGTATACCATTTCTAGCTTTTCACGAATATGCGGAGGATTGCTATATTATCATGCTATTGAACTTAATCAAAGCTCTTTTTGGTTGTACTATAAATTAATGATGAGTTTTGTCAAAACTTTATATGAAGGTGATAATTTTTATAAGGCTCTTAGCTACTACAAGGCTGTTAAAAAGTTAATAAAATTAAGTAATGGTTTGTACAAAAATAAGTGCAAAAAATTAATTTTAAACTTGTTTGATAAGTACGAATATCTATACAATGATGTTATTAAATTTTATCGGGAAAATAATTGGGATTTAGACAAATACATTAGCTTAAACAAAGAAAATGTATTAGCTAATACTCAAGAAATTCAATTTATTTGACAAACATAACGTACCTAAAAAAATTGACTTGATCTCCATTGACATTGACTTTAATTATTTTTATATTTGGAAAAGTTTAGATGAAATCTATCAACCTCGTGTTCTTGTCATAGAGCATAATGATTCGCATTTACCAACAGAAGACAAGGTTGTTAAATACGACCCCAATGCTGCATGGGATGATACTAATTACTGTGGGGCAAGCATTAGAGCTTTATACAACTTAGGTAAAGCTAAAGGATATTCATTGGTTTATGGAGAAAGTATGGGGGTTAATTTATTCTTTATTAAAGATTCAATACTGAATGAAATTGAGTTAAGTTTCAAGGAAACAAATAACATAGTTTTGCTTTATAATTTCCCTAAATATGGCTCTGCTCTTGATGGTGGTCATAGACATGATGATCAAGATAGGGAATATATTACCTCCCAAGAAATATTATTTAAAAATAAATGAAAAAAGCCCTAATTAGTGGAGTAAGCGGTCAAGATGGAGCATACTTAGCTCAACTATTACTAAACAAAGGTTACGAAGTTTGTGGAACATCCAGAGACGCTCAGATGTCTAAATTTACTAACCTACACCGTCTAGGGATATTCGACCAAATCAAGCTAGAATCAATGGCTCTCAATGATTTCCGTAGCGTTTTGCAGGTCTTGACCAAAATCCAACCCGATGAGGTATATAATCTAGCAGGGCAAAGTTCTGTAGGTCTTTCTTTTCAGCAACCCGTAGAGGCGCTAGAAAGCATTGCTACAGGTACTTTAAACCTGTTAGAAGCCATTCGGTTTATGAAAGTCCCCATAAAAAGTTACCACGCCTCCTCTGGAGAATGCTTCGGTAATACTAATGGCCTTCCTGCCGATGAGAATACCCCCTTTCGGCCCAAAAGTCCCTATGGAGTTGCTAAAGCCACAGCTTTTTGGCAAGTAGCAAATTATCGGGAAGCCTACAATTTATATACCTGTTCTGGTATTCTGTTCAACCATGAATCACCTCTAAGACCAGAAAGATTTGTGACTCAAAAGATTGTCTCAGCAGCTTGTCGTATTGCCAATGGTAGTAAAGAAAAGCTGTATTTGGGAAATGTTGATGTGATTAGAGATTGGGGTTGGGCACCTGAATATGTGGAGACTATGTATTTGATGTTGCAACAAGACGAACCGACAGATTATGTTATTGCCACAGGAGAAAGTTATTCTTTAGCAGACTTTGTAGTTCAAGCATTTGAATGTGTGGGTTTAAATTCGCAAGACCATGTAGTGACTGATGCGAGTTTGTATAGACCAACAGATATTGCTTGGGGAGGAGGAAATCCAAAATTGGCTGATGAGAAATTACGGTGGAGGGCGAAGTATAAAATGTCAGATGTCGTTAGGATGATGGTTGAGTCTACTGTTTAGACTTTAAGGAGTAAGTTACATTATGCAAGTAGTAATTCTAGCAGGTGGCCAAGGAACTAGGTTAAGAGAGGAAACAGAGTATCGTCCTAAACCTCTTGTGGAAGTTGGTGGACGACCTATTATTTGGCACATAATGAAGCTTTATGCTCACTATGGTTTCTTGGATTTTATCGTTTGTTTAGGATACAAGGGTAATCTGATTAAAGAGTATTTTCTTAACTATGAAGCTATGAATAATGACTTCACAATCAATTTAGGTCATCCTAGTAAAATTAGTTATCATAATACCCACGATGAGAATTTTTCAGTGACTTTAGTTAATACTGGTCTAGAAACTATGACAGGAGGAAGAGTTGGTAAAGTTAAAGAATATATTAATGAAGAAATATTTATGGTGACTTATGGGGATGGACTTGCTGATATTAACATTAAGGATTTAGTGGAATATCACAAAAGTCATGGTAAATTAGGAACTGTCACTACAGTACAACCTTTGTCTCGTTATGGAGTATTAGATGTAGATAAAGAAGCAAGGGTATTAAAGTTTGGAGAAAAAATCAAAGAAGACAAAAAAATCAGTGCAGGTTTTTTTGTGTTTAACCGTCAAGTTTTAGATTATTTACAAGCTGATAATTGTATTTTAGAGAAAGAGCCATTAGAAAAATTAGCAGCGAAAGGAGAATTGATGAGCTATTATCATCAAGGCTTTTTTTACGCGATGGATACTTTTAAAGAGTACCAAGAATTGAATAAGGTATGGCAATTAGGTAAAGCACCTTGGAAAGTTTGGGAATAAGATAATGGAAATAGGTGATTTTTGGCGCGATCGCTCTGTGTTGGTAACAGGTTGTACGGGTTTGCTTGGTAGCTGGATGGTAGCTGAGTTAGTACAACGAAATGCTAAGGTGACAGGTTTAGTACGAGATTTAGTACCACAGTCTCGACTTTACACTGATAATTGGAAAGATAAGATAAATATAGTACACGGCTGTATTGAAAATTTAGAGACTCTGGAAAGAGCGATCGCAGAATATGAAGTGGATACGGTTTTTCACTTAGCTGCTCAAACTATTGTGGGAGTAGCTAATAAAAATCCTCTGGGAACTTTTGAAGCTAATATTAAGGGAACTTGGAATATTCTGGAAGCTTGTCGTCGAGTACAGGGAGTCAGTCGTATTGTTATTGCCTCCAGTGATAAAGCTTATGGAGACCAAGAAATTTTGCCCTACAATGAAACTACAGCACTACAGGGAGAGCATCCTTATGATGTCTCTAAAAGTTGTGCCGATCTAATTAGTCGTACTTATTATGTTTCTTATTGGTTGCCTGTCTGTATTACCCGATGTGGTAATTTTTATGGCGGAGGGGATTTAAACTTTAATCGTATTGTACCAGATACTATTAGGTCTACTTGGCGCGATAAACCAATAACTATTCGCAGTGATGGTAGTTATATTCGGGATTATTTTTATGTTAAAGATGGAGTTTTGGCTTACTTGCATTTAGCAGAGCAAATGGATAGAAAAGAAATTTTAGGTGAAGCTTTTAATTTTAGTAATGAACTACAAATTACGGTATTAGAAATGGTACAAAAAATTCTGGCTTTGATGGATAAAAGTCATTTACAACCTGTGATTTTGAATCAAGCTAAGAATGAAATTAAGCATCAATATCTTTCGGCTCAAAAAGCTCGTGAAATGTTAAGTTGGTTTCCTCAATATTCCTTAGAAGCAGGTTTAAAAGAAACTATTGCATGGTATGAATCATTTTTAAATAAACAAGATGGTTAAATTATTAAATAGTAGAGGATAATTGAGTGAAGTTTACAGAAACAAAGCTAAAAGGTGCTTATTTTATAGAGCCAGAATTGATTCAGGATGAAAGAGGATTTTTTGCTCGTTCTTGGTGTCAAAAAGAGTTTACTGAACAGGGGTTAAATCCTAATTTAGTTCAATGTAATATTTCCTTTAATTCTCAAAAGGGAACTTTAAGAGGAATGCACTATCAAGCTCAACCCCATCCAGAAGTAAAGTTAGTTAGGTGTACAATTGGAGCTATTTATGATGTAATTGTTGATATTCGTCCAGAGTCACCAACATTTAAACAGTGGGTGGCTGTCGAGCTAACTTCTGAAAATCGTAAAATGCTTTATATTCCTGAAGGAATGGCTCATGGGTTTCAAACTTTGGTAGATCATACTGAAGTTTTTTATCAAATGTCAGAGTTTTATCACCCTGACTGTGCAAAAGGTCTCAGATGGGACGATCCTGAATTTAACATAGAATGGTTAATTAAACAGGATTTAATTATTTCCGAAAAAGATCGATCTTTTTCTTTGATTTGATTTTCAGGAGATTTGATTAAATGTCATTAAATAAATATAAGTTTTGATTGAATAGTAATTAATTTATAATCTAGTTCTAAATCAGTCATACTTTTCTACAAAATAAGCTTTTTACTCTCTTGTGAATGTCAATAAATACAAAATATGCCAAACTATTCTACCGATGAAATTCCTATTAATGATGAGATATTTTTACGCAGAAATTCTCATCTAAGAGATGAATATTTTGTGCCCACAGTTTATGAAACCTACCTCAAAATTGTTAAGCCTCCACGAAAACCACTAAATTTATATATCCAACAACTTCAAGAAGAGAGCATTACGCGAGAAGAACTATTAAAATTAATTAGGCAATTACCAGAATTTAAACAGTTATGGAGAATAGATGATAGTAATAGAGAATTTAGATTAACCGATGCAGCTTTTATAGAGAAAACTTTTGTTTTAAAAGTAGAAGATTTTGTAGCAGAAGCTTACCGTACTTATTTAAAACGAGAACCAGATGGCGGTCGCCACAATGGATATATTAAACTAATACGCGAGAATAATCTGAGTCGCGACCAATTTCTAGGAGCAATTAGACAATCTCCTGAGTTTAATATGTTATGGAGATTAGCACCTGTAGCAGTTGATGATAGTGTAATAGATGAAGTAGAAGAAGTACAAAATATCACCGGAGACTCAAACAATAAAAAATCTGGAGAAAAGGAATCTTACTCGGAAAAGTTTACACAAGAAATAACTGGTTCTTTAAACTTTTATATTCAAAAGTGGGAAAAAATTCATCCTAAAAAAATTAAGGATGAAGACTTTTTAGCTGTAACCTCTGTCTTAGAAGATACAGATTTTTTGCAAACTGTTTATCGTGTTTATTTCAAACGAGATATTGATAGAAATGGTTTAGATGTTTGGCTCGGTCATTTGATAAATGAAAAGAGCAAACGTGGTAGTGTTTTAAGAATGTTAAGAATGTCACAAGAGTACAAAAACAAATGGAATTCTGGTTTAGATAATTTCATAAATAGTTTGTTGCAAAAATTAGCAAAATTAAAAAACTGCTATTTCAATGTAGTTCTAAAATTTATGGGGCGGATGTAAAAAAAACAGGTTTAAACAATAAAACGTTCCAGATAAATGATACTTATATTTACTTATTAAAAAAATCTCAAAGCAAAAACTTTTTAAAGGAGAAAATAATTAATGAATTCAAATAAATGTCGTTTCTGTGATTGTAAATTAGAACATACTTTTGTCGATCTAGGAATGTCTCCTTTATCAAATTCATTCTTACAAGAAAATAATCTACAAAATGCAGAAAAATTTTATCCTCTTCATACTTATGTTTGTAGTAATTGTTTTTTAGTACAGTTAGAAAAATTTGAAAGTCCCGATGTAATATTCAAAGATTATGCTTATTTTTCTTCTTATTCTGATACCTGGTTAGAACACTGCAAAACTTATAGTAATTCAACAATAGATCGCTTTGGATTAAATAAGTCTAGTTTAGTTATTGAACTAGCAAGTAATGATGGTTATTTACTACAATATTTTCAACAAGCTGGAATCCCTGTTTTGGGAATTGAACCTGCAGCAAATGTGGCGAAAGTAGCTGAAGAAAAAGGTATTCCCTCCTTAGTTAGATTCTTTGGAGTAGAAGTAGCTCAAGAATTAACAACTCAAGGCAAACAAGCAGATTTGTTAATTGCCAATAATGTTTTAGCTCATGTACCAGACTTGAACAGTTTTGTGGCAGGAATTGCGAAAATCCTGAAACCCAATGGAATTTTTACATCAGAAAGTCCTCATTTATTAGAGTTAATTAATAATAATCAATTTGATACTATTTACCACGAGCATTTTTCCTATTATTCATTTCTGACTCTGGAGCAAATTTTTGCCTTTCATGGAATAACCTTGTTTGATGTGGAAGAAATACCCACTCATGGTGGTTCCCTACGAATTTACGGCAGACATAAAGAAGCAGAAAAAATAAAAGTCACCCCTCGCGTTGCCGAACTTAAAACTAGAGAAATTCAAGCAGGGTTAAACCAAGTGGAAACATATCTAGGATTTGCAGAAAAAGTAAAAGCAACTAAACGTCATCTACTTAGTTTTCTCATTGATATTAAAAATAGCGGCCAATCAATAGTAGGTTATGGCGCTCCTGCTAAAGGCAACACATTACTAAATTATTGTGGTATTCGACAAGACTTCCTTAACTATACAGTCGATCGCAGCCCTCACAAACAGGGACTATTTTTACCGGGAGTCCATATTCCGATCTACCATCCAGAGAAAATTATCGAAACGAGGCCAGATTATGTGTTGATTCTGCCTTGGAATATTAAAAATGAGATAATCCAACAGATGAGTCAAATTCGCGAATGGGGTGGTAAGTTTATAGTGCCCATTCCTAAAGTAGAAGTCATCTCTTAATGTTAAGTCCCGATGAAAAAAGTAATTGTTACAGGTGCAAAAGGTTTTATTGGCAGACATTCCCTTAAAACACTGATTGAAAAGGGTTTTGAAGTTCATGCTATTACCTCAAGTGATTTGCCGGAAGAAACTTATAATTCTATATGGCATCAGGTAAATTTGCTAGATACTAGCCAGATAGAAACTTTGATGAGGACTGTACAACCCACTCATCTGCTGCACTTTGCTTGGTATGCTATACCTGGTAAATATTGGACTTCCGAGCAGAATTTCTTGTGGGTACAAGCTAGTATCGAATTAATTAGACAATTTCGAGAAAATGGAGGTCAGCGGGTAGTGATCGCTGGTACCTGTGCTGAGTATGATTGGAAATATGGCTATTGCTCGGAATTAGTCACCCCTGTACATCCTAAATCTCCTTATAGTGTTTGCAAACGGGCACTCCAAGAAATAGTAAACTCTTACTCAGAGTTAACTGGACTTAGCAGTGTTTGGGGAAGGATTTTTTGGGCTTATGGCCCCCACGAGTATCCTCAACGACTGGTTCCCTTTGTGATTAGTTCTTTATTACAAGGAGAACTTGCAAATTGTTCTCATGGCAATCAAATTAGAGACTTCCTTTATGTACAGGATGTTGCTGATGCTTTTGTTGCTATTTTAGAGAGCGAAATAACTGGACCAGTTAATATTGGATCGGGGCAACCGATGAGTATTAAAGAAATTGTTTATCAAATAGCTGGTACAATAGGCAAGCCAGAATCCATCTGCTTAGGTGCCATACCTGCTAGTATTAACGAGCCACCTTTATTGGTAGCTGACGTGAGTCTATTATCAAAAAATGTGGGTTGGCAACCACAATACGATCTAGAGCGAGGATTGGTTTTAACTATTAATTGGTGGAAAAATCACTTAGGAATTTGAAATGAAAATTGTTATTGATACGGATGATCAAACTTTAGTTAAAGATGTTGAAGGTGAGGTGCAAACTTTACCTCTATATTCAAAGGAAGCTTTTGAACTAATCTCTCATCAATGGTTAAAAGTTGGTTGGAATCAAAAATATACTTATACTTTTAACTGGTTTGGACGACCTATAGTTCAACTACCTGAAGATTTGATTCGCATTCAAGAGGTCATCTATCAAGTTAAGCCTGATGTTATTGTGGAAACTGGTATTGCTCACGGCGGTTCTCTAGTTTATTATGCCAGCATTATGAAAGCAATGGGAAAAGGCAGAGTAATAGGAGTTGATATTGAAATTAGACCCCACAACCGCAAAGCTCTTGAAGAACATGAGTTAAAACCAATGATTACTTTAATTGAAGGCAGTTCTACAGCTCCTAATATTGTAGACCAGGTTAAAGCTCTGATAAATCCTGGAGAAACAGTTTTGGTTTCTTTTGACTCATCTCATACAAAACAGCACGTTGCCGACGAACTTGAAGCTTATCATAGTTTAGTCTCACCTGGTTCTTATATAGTAGCGACAGACGGGTTTATGCAGTTTTTGAGCGATGTACCTAGGGGAAACCCAGATTGGTCATGGGATCATCCTGCTGCTGCTGCTGCTGAATTTGTGGAGAAACATCCTGAATTTATTATCGAAACTCCAAAATGGCCTTTCTGCGAAAGCGATCTCACTGAGAATGTAACTCATTGGCCTGGTGCATGGCTGCGAAGATTATGAATAATTGTCAGATAATTGACTTTTCCCGATTCTATAATCCTTTAGTTTAACTAATTACTTCTGTTTAAACTATTAATGATTTTAACAACTTCATTGTAGATTCCTTGCCAATCACAATTGTAGTCACAACTGGGAGAGACATCAGTTACATATTGTTTTGGTAGTGCAACTTGTGGCAAGTTATTTTCCCTAACGGTTGACATAGTTACTTGATTGCCATAAGTATCTAATATAAATGTATGTCCATGTACGATACCAGGCTTATTAGCTATCCATGATGAATACAAAATGCCAGCACCTAGTGGTGTAATATGGAAGTCTACTGTCTTAGCCCAGACAACTGTATCATAAGTTGTACTGCCAATGGAACTGTATGTAGGAACTTTTTCAGGAATAGACTCCAGTATATTTTTCATTACTCCTCTTTCTTTCTTAATTATAGACCTATGAGCTGTATCATCTTCATTTTCCATTAGAGACCAACCATCAAAAACAATTCCTAGGTTGGGAAAATTTGAGTAAAGTTGTGTGATTATATTTGCTATACCTTTTGCTTGCTCCAGCCATACCCTACTGCTAACACGAATTTGTATTCCTATTAAGGGAAAATATTTGTTCTTAGCAGACTCTACTTGTTGCAAAAAATCTGGAGAACATTTATTAAAAGAAACATCGCAGATTTTGTTAGCTAATTCTTCGTGTATCAAAGTACCATTAGCTCTAAAAGCAACATAATTATTAGATACAATTGTTTTAAAAGTATCCCAGATATCTTTGACTGCCACAATTTTTTCTGAAGGAATTTCTGAGAAAATATCCCTCATACTAAAGTAGTCACCAGGACCTAATAAAATATCAACTTGAGGTAATAAATTATTTTTAGATAAAATATTAATGCCAGCTAAATCTTGCCACACATGATGTCCAATATTAAATCCTAAACCAACAAGATTGACTGCTTTTTTCTTTTCTGTTTTCAAATAAGATTTAACCTGTTTCCCATAACTAACCATATAACTTTTTAATTTATTGATGCTGCTTTCAGGATTGACAAATCCTATCAAATTTTGGTCGAAGTTAATAATTAGTTCTAATTTAGGAATATAGAGCAAAAGCTTTTCTCCCATAGGACATCCAACCATCAGATAGAATATTTCTTTACCAACAAAATGATATAAAAAACCTTGTAAATCGTGATGCCCGACTTCAAAATGATTAATGACAAAGGATTTATTAGACCTAAGTATTCTACCACTAAAAGGACATAATGAGTAGATATAACCAGTTTCTATAATGCTCTGTTGATAAGGAAGAGTTAGACGAAGTGGTTGATTAATTTGATTTTGACTATCATTTTTATATCTGTTAGTGTAGATGTTTTCTAATAGGCGATCATTTTGCGCTATTAACTGGATAGTTTCTAAAGATAAACCTACTTTTTCTAAATATTTCCTATCTAAATTTGTTAAAGATTGGAGGGTAATACTTTTATAATTGCTAACAGATTTAAAGTAATCTTCTACAACTTTAGGAGTGAATTTTTCTTGGTGATCGCTGCTCTCTTCATCTATTAAATTAATTTGATTTAATTCCTGCCAAATTTTGCCATAGATATCTAATTCACTAGGTTCAGATATTTGAGAAATTTCTTCAAAGCAAATTGCAGCCTCATCTATGAATCCTTGTTGAGCAAAAAGCTTACCTAAATTATGATAAATATCAGTATTTTTATACAGATTCGTAACACTTTTTTGGTAACATTTCACCAGTTCTGATACTAGACCTTGCCGGACTAAAAATATTGCTAAATCTGAAAAAGCAGTAATTTTTTCTGGCAAAAATCCTAAAGCTTTTTGGTAACAATCAAGAGCTTTATTAAAGTTGCCTTCTCTTGCAAAAATTAATCCTATTTCTAAAGCTTTTTGAGTAGCACCATCTACTTGACTCGATAATCTATTTCTCTTATAGACTGCTGCTAATTTATAGCAAGATTCATAAGATAGAGGATTTATTTCTAATGATTTCTTGTAACAAGCGATCTCATCTTCCAATAGTTCATAACGAATTTTTATGCTTTCCAAATAACAAGCAATTTCTTCCTCAAGTTTTTTACTTCTCTCTAATCTATTCTTAAATTCAGGAGTTTTTCTAAACTCTTCCAGGAGTTTTTTTCGAGTAATTTGTCCACTAATGATTAAATTAGAATATCCCTCTTTACTTGTTGGTTCAGCTTCTCTTCTCAAATAAGTGCAATAAAGTTCTTGAACAAAAGCTCGTTCATCAATATTCTTAGTAATTTCTAAAAAGGCTCTATCGTTAATTTCCTCTACCTGAAAAGAAGGATTTAGAGATAGATTTTCTTGCAGAATTATTTCTCCTAAATTAGGATTAGAAGCTAAATTTTCTAACTGCTTTTGTGTCTGTAGTTCTAAAACCTGTGCTAAATGATGATAATATTCAATAGAATGAGGGTTAAATTGACACGCTTTTTGATAATAACTGATCGCTTCTTCAATTTGACCAATTTTCACTGATATTTCTCCTAAACTTTTGTAAGCTTCTGGAAATAATGGTCGTTTTTCAATTGCCTTATTGTAAGAGTTTATTGCACTATCAATTTCACCTTTTTTAGCTTGAGCATTTCCTAGATAATAGTAAGACCAGCTATAATTTTGGTCAATATTTAAAGATTTATTGAAGTAATCGATCGCCTCATCAACACGATTTAGAGACAGTAAAATTTTTCCTAAACTTTTATAAAATTCAGAGACATTAGGATTAATTTCTAATGCTTTTTGAAGAAAATTTAGAGCTTCATCAAGCCGATTTAGTTTAAATAGTATTTCTCCTAAGTCATAATAATACCATGCTGAAGAAGGTTGAAGTTCAATGGCACGGCTATATGCTATTACTGCCTCATCCAAACGATTTATCTGGGCCATAAGTTTACCTAAATTAAAATAAGACCAAGAAAAATTAGGGTTTAACTCAATAGCAGTTTGATAAGCAGCGATCGCTTCCTCTATTTGACCTTTGCTTTGCAGTTGCTGGCCTTTTTTAAAATAAGCATAAGTTTCTTTATCCATTGAGAAGGATACAGTCATAATTGATTTTGCAAAATCTAAATTTATCTTATAATAATACCACCATATAATTTATAGCTTTACTCCTTAAATAGAACTCACAAATTTCTACTTTGTAGTATGATTAATTACTCAATTATCTAGAAAATATTGGTCTAGACAATTAACTTGTAATTTAATTCATCCTAATTTCAACTAAAATTAGTTTTAATAACTCTGAAATAGAAAACTCTCAAATAAACACTCTAAGTTTATGTCAAATCAAGAAATAGTTTCAGATTTCGGAATTAATGTAGCAGGTCACATTAATGGTGATTTTGGTTTAGCGGAAGGCGTAAGAAGTACCCTTAAGGCATTGGAAACCACAGATATTCCTGTTGTTATGAATGATATGCCTATAATTACCTCTCCTCGTTCTAATACAACTTACACAGATTTTTCCATAGATAATCCTTATCCTATTAATCTGGTACATACTAACCCTAATTGGGTTTATCAAGGATATTATGGGCGAGTATTTCCCTATTTTGGTCCTGAATATTTTCCTAACAAATATAATATAGGATTTTGGTTTTGGGAATTACCTAAATTTCCTGAAGAATGGGAATTTGCTTTTGATATGTTTGATGAAATATGGGCAGCTAGTAAATACACAGGAGAATCTATTGCTGCTGTATCTCCAGTTCCTGTAATTAAAATTCCTTTAACTGTAGATTTACCACAACCAAAATTAACTAGAAAAGATTTGAATTGGCCGGAAAATAAGTTTATTTTTCTCTTCGTTTTTGACTTTGGTAGTTCCTTTCATCGCAAGAATGCTATGGGTAGTATTAAAGCTTTTCAAAACGCCTTTGAAAAATCTCAGGAAGATGTATTACTTATTATTAAATTTACTGGAGATGAACATTTTCCTGACCAAAGAAAAGAACTAGATAATTGGTTGGAAGGTTGGTCGTCAATTATGATTGTAGACCGACATTTACCAAGAGAAGAAGTTCTAGCTTTTTTAAAAAATTGTGACTGTTATATATCTCTGCATCGAGCAGAAGGTTTTGGTTTAACAATGGCAGAAGCAATGTTTTATGGTAAACCAGTTATTGCTACTGGATATTCATCTAATATGGATTTTATGAACGTAGGTAACAGCTTTTTAGTCAGATATGAACTGGTTACAACTACAGAAGATTATGGTTTTTATCCCAAAGGTAGTGTTTGGGCAGATCCAGATGTCGAAGAAGCTACTTACTGGATGAAATATGTTTATGAAAATTATCAAGAAGCTGTGAAAATAGGAGTGATCGCTGCTGAAGAAGTTCGTGCTTTATTAAATCCAGAAGTTATTGGAGTAAAAATTAAAAAACGTCTAGAATATATTAAAAATAATCGTTTAAAATCTACAACAAGAATGGCAAAACTTAATCAAGAAAAAGAATCTTTATTATCTCAAGCTAAAGCATGGAAAAAAGCTACAAAGTTAATTCAAGCAGAATTAAATCAAACAAAATCTCGATTATAGCAGTCCTAAATAGATTGTAATATTTTCTCGTAGGGATTTGGTCTCCAAACTCCTTATGCACTTTAGGTTTGGAAACCAAACCCCTAAATTTTTTTTCACAAATCAATTATCGTGTATAAATCATTAATTCTTTCCCCCTATTCCCTACTCTCTCTTTTCCGGAGATGTCTAATATTAAATCCGCTTGCTTTGGGATTATAAGAAACCGAGTTTGTGGGAGAGATGTTAGTATTGTAGAGCATTTGAGACAAACCCGGTTTCTCTGCTTTTTTAACCGACACTACCGAATTTAATATAATAGGAAAAACGGAAAATTCAGGAATAGAATATAATATTTATTACGACCAAAAAATAAGCTTTTAATCCTCCAACTTTAGGCGGAGGTACCAATAACTAATAACTAGTAACTAATAACTGAAATGACAGAGAAATTACCAGATAGTTCTATAGGTGTTAATGTTGTAGGTGCAGTAACAGGAGAATATGGTTTAGGAGAAGCAACAAGAGGAACTTTACGCTCTATGAATGCTGCTAATGTTCCCTTTGCTGTAAAAAAAGTAGAAGTAGGTTGGCATCGTCATTTAGACACAACCTTTGCAGATTACGTCTCAGATGATACTCCATACTCAATCAATTTAGTTCATACTAATCCAGACCACACGTTGTATAACAGTTTAGGTTTAGAATTTTTTGAAGGTAAATATAACATAGGATATTGGTCTTGGGAACTCCCAGAACTCCATGAGTCTTGGGGATATGCTTTTGATTTTTTTGATGAAATTTGGACTCTGAGTAACTATTCTGCTGAGGCTATTTGCAATGTATCTCCCATACCTGTTGTTAAAGTAATGCCTAGTATTTTGATGCCAGAACCTTCTGTAGATAGAGATGCTTTAGGATTGCCAAAAGATAAATTTATTTATCTATTTATGTTCGACTTCCATAGCACTTTAGCCCGTAAAAATCCTGAAGCTACTATTGAAGCCTTTAAAAAAGCTTTTAGTAAATCTAACACAGATGATGTACTACTGGTAATTAAATTTTCTAATGCTAAGTACTTTCCTGAAGGTAGAAAATATCTCACAAGTTTAATGGAAGGTATGCCTTCTATTAAATTTATAGATGGGCATCTCAAGAAAGAAGAACTTCATGGTTTACTCAATAGTTGCGACTGTTATGTATCCCTACATCGGGCAGAAGGTTTTGGTTTAACTATGGCTGAAACTATGTTCTATGGTAAGCCAGTTATTACAACTGGATACTCATCAAATATTGAATTTATGAATGTGGGTAATAGCTTCCTAGTTAAGTATAAATTAGTCAAAATTGTTAATGATGCAGGACCTTATTTTCGAGGTAGTATTTGGGCAGAACCAGATGTTGACCATGCTGCATATTTAATGCGATATGTTTTTAACAATTATGATCAAGCGAAAAAAGTAGGAGCAAGAGCAGCAAAGGAAGTTAGGGAAATCTTAAGTCCCGAAACAATAGGTCAAAGGATTAGAAATCGGGTTGAGCATATTGCTAAACTAATAGAAAATGGTCAATATCGGAGCCGAGATAACAAAATTTATCAACTTCAAGCAGAGAAAGGAGGTATTAATAATCAGATAAAGGCATGGCAAAAAACTGCTAAAGAGATGGAAAAAGAACTAAGACACTATAAATCTCAACTTGCTTAAGGTTCTAAGGCGATCGCCCGACGATAATAAATGCTAGCTTCATCAATTTCTCCAACCATAGCCAAAGCATCTCCTAGATCGTAGGAAAATTGAGCCACATTATTATCCAAGTCTAGAGCTTTTTTGTAGTAATTAACTGCATCTTTCCACTTTCCTTTTTCCTTGAAGCGATCGCCTAAATTGTGATACAACCAAGGAAAAGAAGGATTCAAGGAAATTCCTTTTTGATAAGCCTCAACAGCTTCTTCAAACTTATCTGTCACACCCAAAGCATCCCCTAGAAGATGATAAAACAAATAATTCTCAGGATTAATATCTATAGCTTGACGGTAAATAGCTGCTGCATCTTCCCATTTGCCTTTCTTACTTAAAGCTTGACCTAATGATAGAAGTTGTTCTTCATCATCAGGCTTAATCTCTTGACATCTTTGGGCACTATAAGCATCAGATGAATCTAACTCAAGTGCTTTGCGATAAAATTTGTAGGCTTCCTCCAAATTGGCCTGAGTTCCTAATTTACTAAGAACATCTCCTAGTTGGCGATTAACTGGTGATGAGTTAGGGTATAACTGAACAGCTAAACGATAACTAACAATAGCCTCTTGCCAACGCTCCAACTTATATAAAGCATAACCCAACCGATGATGTAAAGGAGCAGAATTCTGATTAAAATTGACTGCTTTTCGCAACTCAACAACTGCTTCTTCCCAACGCCCTAACTTGGTGAAAGTATGACCCAAGTTTTGCCTCATTTCTGCCCCATCAAAACCCAAGCTGATCGCCTGCCGATACTCACCAACTGCTTCATCCCACCTTCCTAACTGCCCCAAAGCCTGACCCAAAGCAAACAAAACCTCACCAGACTCCCCAGACAAAACCACCGCCTGACGATACAACTCCACCGCCTCCTCCCATCGCCCCAACTTACCCAAAGCTTTTGTCCAACCAATACAACAGTCAACCTTACCGGGATTAATTTCCCAACTTTGCTGATAAAATTCTACTGCTTCAGACCATAGCTTTTGCCCAGACTTAGCTTCTGCCAAATAAAAATAAGCCTCTGCCTGTAGGGACGTTCCATACAATATCCCTACAACTTGATTAATACAGTCCACCGCTTCCGACCATTGCCCCAACTTCACCAACCCAGTTCCCAAACCCAGATAAAATTCAGGCACATCTTGTTTTAGAGCGATCGCTCGACGTAAATAATCTACCGCCTCCTGAAACTGGCCTTGCTGACCCAACATTACCCCCAACTTGTAGAGAGACCAGGGGGATTCAGGACTTATGGCCACTGCCTGATGAAAAGCAGTTATAGCCTCCTCTATCCGCCCCACCTTCTCCAAAGTCTCCCCTAAATTTTGGTAAGACAAGGCAAACTGAGGATTTGACTCAATGGCCTTTTGATAAGAAGCGATCGCCTCCTCTAATTTCCCCTCTCGTAAAAGTTGATTTCCTGTAGCAAAAGCAGTCATTTTTTTCAGTTATCAGTTATCAGCAAAACATTAATTTTTAAGGTCTTTTTCAGTTTACAACAAAACATTACATATGAAAAAACCCTAGGGGTTTGGTCTCCTTTCCCCAAGCAAAAATGGGATTTGAAAACCAAACCGCTCTAAGAAAATTCTTTTAACTTAGCAACTAAATGGTCAAAATAAGGAGTTAATTCTGTTTGTTTTTCAGAGGACAATCTTTTTAAGCTAGCAGTTTTAATAGCTTCTAAACCACACACCATTGCTGATAGTGGCACAAGCAATTCTTGATAAAGTAAATTCATATAATAAAGCCCTTCTTGGCTGGTAAATTCTGTATTATTCCCAGCAATGCCATAAGTAATACAACGTAAAAAATGCCAGAAATCCCGCCAACAAGCTTCGGCTCGGATTGGTGGATATAAATCTCCTCCTTCTGCGGTAATATTAGGATAAGTTACTAATACTTTTTCTCTGGCTTCATCAACAATTTCTGCTGCATATTCTCCCAGGAAACTAGCAGCTTCTATGGCAAAAATTGGCACTACTGAAGATGTTTTTAGTAGTTCTAAATCCTTTTCTGTGAGATAACGACTTTCATCATCAGCAGTTTGAAATAATTGAATTATTTCTGTTGGTAGAAGTTCTCTCCAAGCTTTGAAGCTAACTATTCTTGCTTTAGGAATTAATTGTTTAGCTGTTTCGGTTAATTGTGTAGTCATAATCAAAAATTAATAGTAGTAGTGCCGTGTCAAGCTTGAAAATGTCGGTTAAAAAACCTAACCCCCCAGCCCCCTTCCCTGCAAGGGAAGGGAAGGATTTCTCCCCTCTCCTCGCAGGAGAGAGGCTGGGGGAGAGGTATTCGCTCGTTGCTTGCTTCTAAACCACAATTTTAGTCTTGACACACCACTACTTGAGTGAAACAGAGTAGTGCCGTGTCAAGCCTTAAATGTTACTTGAGAAAAATGGCAGGATGTTGATTTTTCAAAGCTTTTACTTAAAAATCTAATACACTATTTTAAGCTTGACACGCCAGTAGGTTGGGTTGAGGAAACGTAGCTTGCTTCCCGCAGGGTAACCCAACAGAAAGATAGATATTGTATAGATATTGTTGAGTGTTGCTCAATGATTAAGCTGTAAGTTGTTGCGTTGGATTTTCCGTGGAAGGACGCAACTGATTGAGAGCTTGATCAATTTTAGACAATTCTGGATGTTGTTCTAAATTGGCCATTGCTTTGGCCTTGGGTATTTTTGCTTTTTTGGCTTTTTCTAGATTTTCATTAACAAAGCGTTCCCGATATTGTTCCAATCCTTTAATTACTTCTTCTATTTCTTGTTCTTGGGTTTTTGGTGTTGCAGTGTTAGTTTCTATAGTTTCAGACATAATGACTTTCTGAGCAATCTTTATATTTTTCCAAAATTAATCATCCCAGATTTAGGGATTAGTTGCTAGTATTTGTAAAGAAACGTAAATAAAATTAAGCAGATTTTAATATGGAAATTAACCAAATTCAGGTATACTTAGATAGCTCTGATTCTCAAGAGAGACTAAAAGCACTGACTGAGTTAAGGAATTACGAAAGTGAAATAGTAGTTCCGCTCCTCAAAACTAGACAACGAGACCCAGAATTTATAGTCCGTTCATTTGTAGCAATGGGGTTAGGCAATAAACGCACTCCTGAAGGTTTTAAGATATTGCTGGAAATGATGAAAAATGACACAGACTATAATGTACGAGCAGAAGCAGCAAACTCCCTATCTAAATTTGGTGAAGAGGCAATTCCTCTCTTGGTAGAAAAATTCCGCCAAGACGACAACTGGTTAGTACGTCGGAGTATTCTTGCACCTCTAATAGATATGCCATTTCCCGAAGCTCTATATGAAGTGTGTATTTGCGCGATCGCTGGTGAAGATATAACAGTCCAGGAAGTTGCCATTAGTGCTTTAGGTGCCTTAGCTGGGACAGAGAAAGAAACCGAAGCTTTGCAACAACTATTAGCTTTTGTCAGTGCCGAATCTTGGAATATTCGGTTGCGAGCGGCTCAAGGGTTGAGAAAATTTGACAATCCGCAAGCAAAAGCAGCTTTGAATTATCTTAGCAAAGATGAAAATCATAGAGTGGTAGCTGTCGCTTTGGAGAGTTCATTGTGATTATTAAGTATTCAGCTAAAGTCAAAACTTTGTAGTGGTGTGACACGCCTAAAATATTGCAATAGTAAGTGCGGGTTCGGCATTCTAATTAATATATAGCGCTACGCGCTAGGGAATAGGGAATAGGGAATAGGGAATAGTAGACTAATAAAGGGTTTTAGGATTTAGAAATGTCCTAACCTTAATGCGTAGCGCTATATCAACATTCATAGGAGTTACGCAGAATTACCATCTCTTGGTATAGGTTCCGCAAGCGAATGGCCATTCGCCCCTACGGATGGTGTATAATTTCATTTTTTGCGTAAGTCCTGATTCAATCAAATGAACCCGCCCCAATAAGCAACATACAAAATTAGTATTGTTGAAGTAGCAAATATTAAAGTCTAATTGTTGCTCCAGGGCCGATAGGAATTCCGAAAATAAACCAAAATATAAATAAAACTGACCAAGATAATAAGAAAGCTAAAGAATAAGGTAACATTGTCGCAATTAAAGTTCCCATCCCTGCATTTTTATCATATCTTTGAGCAAAGGCAACAATAATTGGGAAATAACCCATCAAAGGCGTAATAATATTAGTTGTAGAATCTCCAATTCGATAAGCCATTTGTGTGAACTCTGGACTATAACCAACCAACATTAACATAGGTACAAATATAGGAGCTATCATAGTCCATTTAGAGGATGCAGAGGCAAAAAATAAATTAATTAAACCACTAACAATGATAAAACTTATTAGCAAAGGCAAGCCAGTAAAACCAGTCGCTTTGAGAAAATTTGCACCATTAATAGCTAAGATAATTCCCAAATTAGTCCAACTAAAATAAGCAACAAACTGAGCAGCAAAAAAAGACAAAGCAATATAATAACCCATGATACTCATAGCTTCACTCATGCCTTGAGCAATATCTTTATCACTCTGAATTGTACCTGCACCTTTGCCGTAAGCAATACCTGGAATTATGAATCCTAACATTATTATTGGTACAATTCCGTTGAAAAAAGGAGAAGGAATAATCGTTAAAGTTTCTGGGTCTCGTAAAATTCCATTAGGAGGCAAAACTAATATTAATAGAAACCCGATAAAAGCTAATAAAGAATATCCTGCCCAACGTAAACCTTTTTTTTCAGCAGTAGTCAAATCTTCCATTTCTTCTGAATTAATTTGACCATTATATTCACCTAATCGAGGTTCTACAATTTTATCTGTAATATACCAACCAACTAAAGTAATTACAAATGTAGAAACCACCATAAAATAATAATTTACTGTCGGATTAACTGTATATTCAGGATTAATTAATTGAGCCGAACTTTCCGTAATTCCTGCTAGTAAGGGGTCAATAGAACTAACTAATAAATTAGCACTATAACCGCCAGAAACTCCAGCAAAACCAGCAGCTAAACCAGCAATTGGATGACGTTTGTATGCTAAAAAGATTAAGGCAGCAAGAGGAGTTAAAACTACATATCCAGCATCGGAAGCAATATTAGACATTACTCCACAAAAAACAATTACAGGAGTAATAAATTTTGCTGGAGCAACTAACACTACTTGACGCAGCAAAGCAGAAATTAAACCTGTAGACTCTGCTACTCCTACTCCTAACATTGCCACAAGTACAGTACCCAGAGGAGGAAAATTAACAAAGTTGCTTACAGTCTTCGTAACTATTTTGCGGATACCGTCAGGAGTTAACAGAGAAACTGCTTCAATAGTTTCCTTGCTGGTAGGGTTTACCGCAGAGAGATTTGTTAAGTTGGCGATCGCGCTAATTATGATAACTGCTACGGATAAATAGAAAAATAATGTAATAGGATCTGGCAGTTTATTGCCGGCTTTTTCAATAAAAATAAGCCCTTTATTAACTATATCTAGTTTTTTCGACTTTTCTGGGGGCGGTGTTTCTGTCATCTTGACTTTTTCCTTTTCACATCAAAAATACAATTTTCTATCATCATACTATGAAGAAGGAGTCATATCATGTCCGGTAGCATCGTTTGTGTATAGAATCTAAGTCGTAATGGGAAAATCCTTCTGCACATCACTCAAATAATAACATTACTATCCCAAATGAAATAGAAATATCAATCAAACTCCAAAGATCATCTGGAGTATTAAGTATATTGGTAGTCCTGCATACTAATGGTGAAGATATTTGTAGTTTTTCCCCACACTTCCCACACTTCCCACACTTCCCACTCTCCCCACACTCCCCACCCTTCCCACACTCTGTCTACCATTACTATGCACCACCACCAGTATATTATTTAGCCATTGATTTATTGCCGTCAATACAGCACTAACTACCAATAATAAAGTTAAAATTAAACCTGCTCCCAACACCATCGCCACAGATAATAACCGATCTTGAATGAATTTGCCAATACCACTGTCTGATGGAGGTGAAACATTCCAAATCATATTTAAGGCGAGTTTTAGTTGGCCAAATAAATTTGATGCGCCCCAAAATAGAGTAGCAATAACGATTAGGGTAGCACTAATACCCGACCGGGGACGAGAAATATTAATTACCAGTGCTTCAATAGTTTCTGCAGCTTCCTGACCCAGAAAATTTTGTAGTTGTTTGATTAACTCACCTTCCGCAGCAGATTTTCCAAAAATCAAACCAAGGATCGCTGCTGCAATAACAAACAATGGTGCGATGGAAAATAATGTATGATAAGTTAAAGCTGCTGCTAGAATAGTAACTTTATCTTTTTGCCATTCTTCAACAGTTTGTTTAAGTAGTCTGAAGATAGTTCTAAAATTCACAAATTCAGTTTCCTTGATATAGTTAATTATGCTCTTTTAAGCCGGAAGTTAGTATATTCAATCACGACCATTATTGAACGTTAGAAGTCTTAAATATTATTTATGAAAAAATTCAAACTTGGTTGTCAACTTCATTATACTATTTATCAACCTATGACTATATTATTTAATATCCAAGTAGTTAATAATCAATGTCAAAATATTTTACAAGAAAAACTATATTTTAATCCGTCTTTATATAGAGATGAATATATTAGTAGTACCGAAAAAAATAGATTTATTCGAGTTAATGCCCTTACTGAAAAAATTGAACTTTCCTATCAAGCAACCGTACAATTATTTCATTATTATGCTTATTCTAGTAATATTCCCGAAGTTCCACTTGCTAATTTACCTGTAGAAACACTTCCTTATCTTTATCCTAGTCGTTATTGTCAGTCTGATTTGTTATTTAGTTTAGCCGAATCAGAATTTGGAAATTTAAACCCTGGTTATTCTAGAGTTATGATGATTTGTGACTGGATTTATGATCAAGTAAAATATTTATCTGGCAGTACAGATTCCCAAACTTCAGCTTTTGATACTGCCAGAGAAAGGGCGGGAGTTTGTCGTGATTTTGCTCATTTAGGAATTGCTTTTTGTCGGGCATTAAATATTCCGGCTCGTTTTGTTTCTGCTTATGCTTTTAATCTTAATCCTCCAGATTTTCATGCTTGTTTTGAAGCTTATTTAGGTAATCGTTGGTATTTGTTCGACCCGACTAAATTAGTACCACTTACAGGTATTATTAGAATTAGTACAGGTCGGGATGCTACCGATGTTTCTTTTGCCACTTTATTTGGCATATTTGAAATGAATTATCAGCATTTATTTGTAGAAGATATTTCTGATTTTAAAGATAATCACAACGTAGAGGATTTTCAGGCAGTTTCTATTTTTTGAAGAAGGTTCTAGGTTGTTGTAAATAATTGTAGATTGAGTAGAAAAAAGTGAAACAAAAAAACATTGAATAAAGAAAGCGTTTAGTAGACTGACACAGCTAAAATGCTGCAATAAGCTGTTGTGTATTTAAACGACTTATTATTGTGTGGAGCATTAAAAGAAAAATCCTTATTACTTCTGACTTCTGACTTCTAACTTCTGACTTGCTAATACGCATTTAAAATGCGTATTAGCTTAGTAGGGGCGGGTTTTACCTAGAGTTTTAATGTTTACTCTAAGATTTATATAAACCCGCCCTAATGCACATCCAACTTGAAGATTGACAAATTATAGCGCTACGCGCTAGGGAATAGGGAATAGGGAATAGGGAATAGTAGACTAATAAAGGGTTTTAGGATTTAGAAATGTCCTAACCTAAATGCGTAGCGCTATATTACAGCAGATTTAAGGTATCTGATGTACAAATATTAATATTGAAACATCTCAAGTGCGGGCATCTTGCCCGCTAACAGTCTACTTTCTGAAACCTAAATTAAGCTGACTGGCTTTCAACCATTTGATTTTCCTGACGTAGATAAGCTTCAATAAATTGGTCTAATTCACCATTCATCACATCAGTAATGGCTGTAGTTTCTTTCTGAGTCCGTAAATCTTTTACCATCTGATAAGGATGGAAAACATAGTTACGAATCTGATTTCCCCAAGCAGCTTCTACCATATCTCCCCGAATTTCACCAATTTCTTGGGCGCGTTGCTCCTGAGCTATTACCAGTAACCTAGCTTTGAGTAATGCCAAAGCTTTTTCCTTATTTTGTAACTGACTCCGCTCTTGAGTACAACGCACGGCAAGACCTGTGGGAACATGAACTACTCGCACCGCTGTTTCTACTTTATTGACGTTTTGACCGCCCTTACCGCCAGAACGAGAAGTGGTAATTTCTAAATCCTTCTCTGGAATATCCAACTCTACAGACCGATCTAGTATAGGCATCACTTCCACACCAGCAAAACTGGTTTGTCGTTTGCCATTAGCATTAAAAGGTGAAATTCTGACTAAGCGATGAGTACCTTTTTCCGCCTTCAAATAACCGTAGGCATAACGACCCATAATTTCTAAAGTTGCAGACTTAATACCTGCTTCGTCTCCCTCAGAAATTTCGGCTAACTGTACTTTATATTTATGCTCTTCTCCCCAGCGAGTATACATCCGCAGCAACATCTGTGCCCAATCTTGAGCATCTGTACCTCCTGCACCAGCATTAATAGTTAAAACTGCTCCATTTTGGTCATACAAACCGGATAATAATTGTTGCAACTCCCATTGATCTAACTCGCGGTTGAGATTAGAAATTGTCACATTCGCTTCTTCCAGCAAAGATTCATCTGTTTCTAATTCCAATAACTCAACGATCGCTCTAGTATCTTCCAGATTATTTTGCCATTGTTGATATTGCTCGAGATGGGATTTCAGATCGTTAAGTTCTTGTAGAGTATTTTGTGCCGTTGCTTGGTCATCCCAAAATTCCGGTTGAGCAGCAATTTGTTCTAAATCTTCGATTTTTGCTTTGAGTGCGGGAACGTCAAAGATAGTCCTGGGTTGTTCCCAGGCGAGAGGACAAATTTTCTATTTCTCGTTTAATGTCTAATACTTCCATGGCGATCGCCTCCTAGTCAAAAAAGTCTTTGTTTGTTGTTGCACTTTAGCACTCCCAAATATATTTGGAGGGTGGTTGCGCCAAAAAGCACAATTATAAGTGTTTGAGCAAAGATAATATTACAACTTATTCCACTATACTAGGTAGTCTAGCTTAAAAAAAATGTGGGTTGAAAAAACCTAACCCCCCAACCCCCTTCCCTACCCAGGGCTGTTTCAAAGTTAAATAAATAAGATTATTCAGGAGAATTGGGGACATCATTACCGGAATTTGGGGAAAATTCACGAAAAACGGAGGATTTTTCGGGTTGGAGGTCGGGAAAAGCTCTCAAAGAATCTTGGTCAAATCAACATAATTTCTGAAAAATCAATTGCCACACCAAAATTATTAAGGGATAAAGAAAGGGGAAAATCATGGGTAAAGGATGGAAAATTCTCCCCTACTCCCTGCTCCCCTGCTCCCCTGGAGCCTTAACCAAGAATGAAACAGCCCTGCCTTCGCTACCAGGGAAAGGGGAGAAGAGTCTCCTCTCTCAAAAGCAGGAGAGGGGTTGGGGGAGAGGTCTAAGTTACCTACAAAATAAATCTAGACACCCTACTACAACTAGAATTACTGCTAGTAAACTACAAAGTTATAGATTTTAGGGAAAATACCAAAAGTAGGGGTTTGGTCACCAAACCCCTACCAATTAACTCCTAACTACTATTAATAACCTAGTCGCGACTACCACCACTAATTGCAATTATAAGTCGCAGAATAAATACGAATAGGTTGATGTAAGTTAAATACATCGAGAGAGCTGCGGGAATATACTGATCGTCCCGATAAGTACGTGGTAAAATGTAAAAATCTACTACTGCAGCTCCAGCAAATAAAAATACACCAATGCCAGAAATAGCTATTTCTAACCAACCTGCTGTATAAATCCCAAAAAAGCTAAAAATTACTTGGCCGACAACTGCAACTAATAAGGCCATTATGCCCAGGCTGACAGTTTTTGTTAAGGCCATCCCATCTTCTTCAGATAAATTTGACCCTATTTGACGAGCTGCAATAAAAGTGACACCACAACCCAGGGCAGCAAAACCTACTCCCCCAATACCTACTCCTTCGGTACCTAAAGCTACAAACACTAAACCACTCAGGGTATACCCGGATAGCAGGCTATAAGTAGCTAATAAAGGTAGGGCTACATTGTTATTGCCTTTTTCCGCAATTCCACGGGCAACAAAAAATAGGACTAATTCTGCGATGAGGGCTATCCAGAATGTAGTCATAAATATACCAGGGTTAGAACCTAAGACTCCTAGGCCACCAAAAGTCCCTACTGCTGTAAGAACTAGGCCACCCCCTACATACGGTAAAGCATTGGCTATGACATTAGGGCCAACTAAGGATTGGCCTTTGGCCTCACGCATTGCTTGACGGAAATTACTGCTATTAGCCATGATTGTTTCTCTTAGTTAATCAAAAATGATTTCTATAAATAGGGCTTGCTGATTAAATCTCAAAGCATTAACAGATAAAGGTTTTAGGCTTTTTTTCGCTCAAAAAAGCCAGGCTTTTTCAGCTTGAGCCACCAGAAAGTTAGGGTTTTGAGGAGAATAATTGCAGAAAAATTGAGGGAT
>JBCDJM010000072.1:0-27962 GCA_038747755.1 Cyanobacteria bacterium P01_H01_bin.35 | reverse complement strand
AGTCAGGAGTCAGGAGTCAGGAGTCAGGAGTAAAAGGCTAGTTTCAAAGCTCTAGATCCTCAAGTTGCCACTGAATACAAATCTTCAATCATACCCCCTGGTGCAGATCGACTGTGGTCTATCCATTTGAAAACTGCTATAAATAGATGGACAGAATTAATTGCGCATTTTTTAGCAAATTGCAAATTTATATCCCTATTAAGTAATTTTGTCCTCCTACTTATAATACCAATTTTTGTAATATCAATACTATAACTAGATTAGACTCCTGACTTATAGCCACTTATCTAATATTTTAGACACATCTTCTGGTTTTATTGGCTTGGTTATGTAGTCATCCATGCCAGCTTCAATACATTTATCTCGGTCTTCTTTCATCGCATTAGCTGTTACAGCAATAATAGGTATCTGTCGGTAGCGATCGCCTGCCCTGCCCTGGCGAATCAAGAGACTGGCTTCATAACCGTCCATTATTGGCATCTGACAGTCCATAAAAATCAAAGTATAGGGTTCATTATCGGTAGCTTTTTCTAATGCAGATAGGGCATCTAACCCACAATCTACTAAATTAGCTGTCAAACCAAGTTTTCTCAGGTAACCCTTGAACACAAATTGATTTACCTGATTATCCTCTACCAGCAATATTCTTGTCCCATCTGGCCAAGATTTTACAGATGCACAATCATGCTCCACTATTTTTGCAGATTGGGGGCTTACAGATTCCTTGATTGGTTGCACGTCTGGAAACAATCCATTTTCTAGCAATGCCTTACTACCATCATTCACCGCGACTAAAGCATTGAAGAGATCCGGAGGACTCACTGGTTTGTGGATAGATAATTGAACTTCCCGATCTATCCAAACGGGAATTTCATCTTGATTGCTGATGGGGGCCATTATTACTAGGGGTAGGGATGCGAAACGGGTATCGGCTTTGAGGTGTTGAACCAGTTTTAAACCATCCATACCTGGCATTTGCAGATCGATAAGAGCAATATCAAATGGGGGTTTATCAAGGTCATTACTTTGTTGCACTTGGTCTTCGCAGTATGCAATAGCGCTAGGACTGTCTGTCGCTGTCACAACTTCAGCACCCCAGAAAGCTAACTGGTTCCTCAAAACTTCACAACCAGTAGCATTATCATCGACGACAAGGATAGTCATATTGTCTAGATGAATTAAGGGAATATCTGGTTGTGTTTTCTCGCTTTGCTGCATAATAACTGTGAATTCAAACTCGCTGCCTTTGCCCAATTCGCTTTCTACCCGAATACTCCCTCCCATTAATTCGCAGAGCTTCTTCACAATGGATAGTCCTAGCCCTGTACCGCCGTATTTTCGGGTTGTACTTTCATCTGCCTGAGTGAAAGGAGCAAATAAACGGCAAACATTGCCTGGAGGAATACCAATGCCGGTATCCCTGACTGAACCTGTAAAAACTAAAGTATCATCCTTGTTTTTTAGACTGCCACGAATCACAACTTCGCCCTGCTCAGTAAATTTGATAGCATTGCCCACTAAGTTGGTAAAAATCTGACGCAACCGCCCCGGATCGCCCTTAACATTTGGACAGGTAATTTCCTGTAAATCTAGTACGAGTTCTAATCCTTTTTGTTCAGCTTTCAGGGCAATAGTTTGGGTAAAGTCCTTTAATAATTGGAACAAGTCAAAATCCACAACCTCCAAGTCCAGCTTGCCCGCCTCAACTTTAGAAAAATCTAGAATATCGTTGATTAAGGAGAGAAGAGATTCAGCACTGGACTGGGCAATTTTTGCCTGTAATTGCTGTTCTCCATTTAACTCTGTCTGTTGTAAGAGGTTAAGCATTCCCAGGACTCCATTCATAGGCGTCCGAATTTCATGGCTCATGGTAGCCAAAAAGAGAGTTTTGGCCTGAGCTGCCACTTCAGCCTTCTCTTTAGCTCTCAGTAATTCCTGTTCGTTAGATTTACGTTGGGATATATCTTGAAGCGATCCAAATAATCTGACGCAGACTCCATCCTTAAACTCTGCTTGCCCTGTAGCTTTTACCCAAGTTTCCTCACCTTTAAATGTTACCAGTATTAGCTCTAAACTCCAAGGGATACCTTGCTCAATTCCTATCTGTATTGCTTTGGAAATTGCCTGGCGACTTTCTCCTTCTTTGTAGAAATTAATGAATGATTCGAGATTAGGCTCAAAATCTAGTGGTACTTGATGAATTACCTTAGTCATACTAGACCAATAAAACTTCTGGCCAGCCAAATATACCTCCCAAGCACCAATTAATCCCTGCTGGCTCATTGCTTCTAACATCGCTTGTTGTCTAGCGAGTTCCAGGGTAACTTTTTGTGCTTCGGCAATTTCTGCTTCAAGATGAAGATTTGCCTCGCTTAGTTCCGAATCTCATCAATAGAGTTAGATATATCAGTTAGTGTGGAACATCCTACTAATACTCCCACCAACTGTTTCACCTTTTTAATAGGTACAGATAGACACAATGCTGGCCGACGTGAAGTTCGACCAAAGAGAACCTGCTGGCCAAACTTTTTTCCCTTTAGAATGTCACGAAAATAAGCACGGTCACGATAATTATTCAGTTTTTTTCCATCGCTTCGAGCAATCACATTGCCCTCTAGATCGATAGTGAAAAAGCGGAATGAGGAGAGCAATAATTCTGGGAGTTGTGCCGAAGCTTCTAGTAAAGGGACTTGAGCTTCTGCATCCATAGAAATGATACTACTTGTTACAGCATTTTGATGAAGGGAAAGAAATGTATTTTCTATCCAACTATTGACTTGTAAGGCGCTTATGCGAGCTTGTTTCTTAAAATCGGCTTCTAAGCTTTTTATTTGAATCTTCTCTTGATAACGAATAGAGAAAAGTAGTCCGACTGAGGGTATTAAGGCAACAAGGAAGACTGTCAAAAGAGTCTGGGAAAATATTCCAAACTTTGTTGGTTTCTTGACAGAGTTTTCAGCAGAGTTGTACTTACTTCTCATTAGAGTTGTTGGGTAATTTTATATAGGAAACAGGGAATTAAGAGAAGATTTGGCAATAGGAAGATTAGTGATTTATCAATTTTAAGGAGAAAGTCTCTGCGGGGTTGCATAGTTGCACTACCTGAAATTGTTGTAGCTTTAATTCCTATTAGTATAGCGCTAGGGAATAGGGAATAGCGGTGCGACCCCGCGTCGCCGATAGGCGCAAGCGGTCGGACCCCGCGACGACGCCAGTCGCAAGGGAACGCCGACCAAGAGAGGGAACGCGCACCAAGAGAGGGAATAGTAAACGGTTAAAAGGTTTTCCTGCGGAATGCTGCGCAAACAGGGTTTAGAAATGTCCTAACCTTAATGCGTAGTGCTATACCCAGAGCTATAGAGGGCCTATATTAAAGTATTACCTTACCCTTGAAAACTAATTTATTCCATTATGCCTAATGTATTCTCTAGTCTTCCATTTTAGCCAACCCATCTACAGCACTTGGGGCTTTTCGTTGAAAATTCCCCATTTCACTAAAAGCTATTAGATATCTCTATAAAAGAGGAAGTAGGAAGTAGAGAGGAAATAATTGATGATTTCTGTTCGATAATTGATTTTATTTTTTATTTTTGGAGAGGTCTATTAAATTTTTATTAAATTCTATTAAGATGCCCTATACCAATTTCATAAAATATTACTACAGTGTGCTTGTTTTTAGGAGTCAGGAGTCAGGAGTCAGAATTCAGGAGGTAAGAATTTATAATATTTATTTTTCTGAGAGTAAAACTGTTCTATTTTTGACTAAAAATAGTCTGATAACCATAATAAATTGTTTTTGACTAATAAAAAAACAAACACTAAATGAGTTTGGTCATTTCAGTTATCAGTTATCAGTCAAGATATTAAATTCAGTATTGGCGACAATATATATAAGTTTGTATTTAGTGACTAGATGGGCTTCACCTATAAATATTTTTCGGTTACTCAACTTCTGACACCTACAATTCTCAACACTTTAGTAAAAATTTCTTTCAATTTATACCACCCTATTTTAGTGAGAAAATTTTTTATGTTTTGACCAAATATTTTCTAAACAAAATCAGGATTAATTTCCTGGCTTTTCTTTATGCTGGCATAACCTTCTTTAAAACGACGTAGTTTTAACAGCACACCACCTCTAAAATACCAGGCTTGATAATTGTCTGGTTTAATTTCTAGAGCTTTATCACAAGCAGAAATCGCCTGTTCATATCTGCCTAAATTATACAGAGAATTGCCTTTATTGTTCCAAGCTGCGTCATTGTCTGGTTTAATTTCTAGAGCTTTATCATAAGCAGAAATCGCCTGTTCATATCTGCCTAAATCTGACAGAGCATTGCCTTTATTGTACCAAGCTGCGTCATCGTCTGGTTTAAATTCTAGAGCTTTATCATAAGCAGAAATCGCCTGTTCATATCTGCCTAAATTTTTCAGAGCATTGCCTTTATTGTACCAAGCTGCGTCATCGTCTGGTTTAAATTCTAGAGCTTTATCATAAGCAGAAATCGCCTGTTCATATCTGCCTAAATCTGACAGAGCATTGCCTTTATTGTACCAAGCTACGTCATCGTCTGGTTTAAATTCTAGAGCTTTATCATAAGCAGAAATCGCCTGTTCATATCTGCCTAAATTTTTCAGAGCAATGCCTTTATTGTACCAAGCTGCGTCATCGTCTGGTTTAATTTCTAGAGCTTTATCATAAGCAGAAATCGCTTCTTCAAGTTTTATCTCTGATGCTAATACTAACCCTTGCTCGAATAACAAACTAAATTTCTCTTCATCAGGATTATTTTTATCTTCGATTAAATCTTGAATCTCCAAAAACTTTTGCCTTCTTTCTTGAGCAGTTAAACTTAGATATTTCTGATAATCTCCTTCCTGAATAATTCGAGATGATTCTTGAGCTACTAACTCCGGATCAGACTTAAATTCAAAAGTATTAGAACGCCAATCAAAAAAGTCTGGGGAACGATGAATAAAATATTTCAAAGCATATACAGGCACAATAAAAACAAAGCAAATTTTAAAGTCATCCCTGAATTTTTCTCGATGTTGATTGAGGTGACTTAAAATCGGAGGTACACCTTTTTCACTGTAACTATATCTCTCATAACTACTCCAGCCATTTTTCAGTTTATTCAACTCATATTCATACAGAGAATTTTCCAGTCCTGTCACAAATAAAACATTAATATCCTGTTGATTCGGCAAAGCAGCAACAAGATTATATAAATTATCTATGGGTTTATCTAACGACAAAACTTCAATTTTTTTCTGAGGAATATCTTGCTTAATTTTCTCAATCAATTTTGTTCCTTCTGGGAGAGAAGATTCTACAAACAATAACCTAAAACCAGCCGTTCTTTTGAGAGACCTGACTATAGCTTTATATTCTGTTTCTGGGTCTTTCAATAAATTATCATCCCAGTCTATTAAATCTGGCTGCATAGCTTTTGATATAAAATTTAGCTGACACGGATTATGGCACGGATATACGGATTAAGAGCGTAGGTTGGGTTGAGGCACGTTTTTGCGCTTCGCATAACTCCGTTAACGGCTAAGAGCCGACATAAAACGCTGCGCGACATGAAAAGCGGAGCTTATCCGCAGGATAAACCCAACAAAAATAAAGAAAACCAACTACAATAAGGTAGGTGTTGGGTTTCACTGTCGTTCTACCCAACCTACGTTTCTTTCTGATTAATACTTTCAACAGCTTTTTTAAACTCAGGGATACCTTTAATTAGTGGATGAACATCATACCAACGTTGTCTTTCTCCCTCATCATCATAATAACAATATTCCAAAATACAGCGATTAAACATTAAACTGCGGTAGTTATCATCATTAGGTACTTCCCTAGAAAATGCCACTTCAGCTAACCTTATCCATTGATGATCATCTACAGTTTTCCGATAAATATCTCTGGCATCTGTAATTGACCTACGGATAGCATTTACAGGAATAGGTAAATCATCTGTATAGTCAAAAGCTGCCTGAATTAATAATAGTAAATTCCGCACATGACCCCCACTCATTATACAGAGTTGATTCAAAGTCTCTTCACTATCAAATATGTCACTTTCTAGGGAAAAATTAGGAGCAAACTTTTCTACTCGCTTGACAATTAGTTCTTTAATTTTATTAAATCCTGGTTCATATATACTACCATCAGGTTTCTGCACCATAATCATTGGTAAAACCTGGGGAGCTGTATAAAATTCTCTCAAGTCTCCTGCTCTATGAGAGTAGACCATTGAAATAGGAACAGTATAAATAATATGACAATCTAAAGCTTTTAATTGTTCAGAGCGGTCTATAAAAATATGGTCATGGTTAGTACGTTTATCTTCTTGAATAACTGGCACTATTCGGTCTAAATTATCTACTATTAATGCTAATTCTGTACAACCATTAGGTAAATTCTTCTTAGCATCATTAATAAACTCATTCAAAACTTTTATTAGAGTTACAGTGTGAGGATTAATTTTTTGCCGAATTTGATTGCGAAGACTGGGTACTGCTCTTAAATTTGCTGTAAGTTTAGCAAAAGCAGCTATTTGTAAATCAATACTTGCCTTCTCAAAGTCTACCTCTGTCAGAGCTAAATCCTTCAATTCTTGCCAGCGATCCTTTAACCAATTAAGTAGAGGATTAGGTTGAGCAACTTCTTTTAAATCTTGCAATAAATGACGAGTACAAGCAAGTAAAATATCTGTATATTCGGCATCCTCTGCGTCAATATCTTGTTCATCCGCAGCAAAATAAACCACAAATATTTTCTGTGATTCTAGATGTTGTTTGAGTCTGAGTAATTCTGTTGATTTTCCTGCCCCTCGATGACCAGCATAAAGTTGACAAGTCATCCTTTTTGCACGCTTAATTTTTCTGCCTAAATCTACTAAAACATCTCCATCTCCCCGCACTTCTTTACAGTCAACATAAAGAGGGTCTCCTGCGGGCAATGGTTGAAATGGGTCGAAGGAATTATAGAGATTTGTGAGTAATTCTTCTACGTCTCTTTTTTTATCAATCATAATAAGTCTATGTCTATTGAATTTTTAGGAATATATTTCAAATATATATTGATTGGGAATTAAATATCGATCTAACCCAATGCGCTTCACTTACAAATATTTTTCTGCTCCTCAGTTTATTAAGGAGCTATGTAAAAATAAGTTGTACAAATTTTATCTAGGATAAATTGTGAAATATAGTTTCTATCAAAAAAACTTTTCGGGTTATTTTTACACGAGTCCTAAACCTATAATTCTCAAAACTTTAGTAAATTTTTTTTTCAATACATACCACTCTATTTTAGACTGAACTGTATTAATTTATAGCCTTAATTTATAATAACCATTCATTAAATTCTAAAAGTATTACAGGTAAAGACTTTCACTTCAACTAACACCAGCAAAAATTAAATATCAACCTTCTTCCTTTTCGCTATAGAACTCCGTTCCGCTACACGATTAAACTACGTTTTCGGCTGTCGCCAACATGAAACGCTTACACGATCGCACTCACACTCACTAATTCTTTTTTCATTTTAATAAGCACCTGAGCATAGCGAGCCAGTTACTTCAAAAATACACGAAAATTTCTTGACAAGCAACCACCCTATATCTCTTACATATCAATACTTATAAGAAATGGCCTACGAAAGCGCGATCGCACCCAAATCCTCCCTTTTTTGGCCCTAAATAGCTCATTTCAACTTTTTTTGCAAAATTCAGTTTAAATTCCTAATATATTTAGGGAAAAATATAATTGAAATTTATACAAATATTCGTTAAACCCTAAAAACCTTACAAATAAAAGCTTTCAGCCAAACTAACAGCAGCAAAAATTAAATATAAACCTTCTTCCTTCTTCCTTCCTACTTCTTCCTTATAAAATAGTGCTATCTAAAATATTTATTCTAAAATCTAAAAAAAATGTCATTTGTTGGCCTACATATTCATAGCGACTATAGCCTATTGGACGGAGCATCCCAATTACCACAATTAATAGATAGGGCGGTAGAACTAGGAATGCCAGCCATTGCTCTGACAGACCACGGAGTAATGTATGGGGCGATTCAATTAATTAAGTTGTGTAGAAACAAAAGTATTAAACCCATAATTGGTAATGAAATGTATGTGATAAATGGAGATTTTAAAAAACAGCAACGAGGGAAAAAGTTTCACCAGGTCGTATTAGCAAAAAATACTCAAGGCTATAAAAATTTAGTCAAACTAACAACACTTTCTCATCTCCATGGTTTTCAAGGAAAAGGTATATTTGCTCGACCTTGTATTAACAAAGAATTGTTAGAAAAATATCACGAAGGCTTGATAGTAACTAGCGGGTGTTTGGCAGGAGAAGTACCGCAAAATATTATGCAAGGAAAATTAGATGAAGCCAAGAAAATAGCCAAGTGGTACAAAGATTTATTTGGAGAAGATTACTATTTAGAAATTCAAGACCACGGTTTTCAAGAAGATAGAGTAGTAAATACTGGAATTGTCAAAATTGCCGAGAAATTAAAGATAAAAATAGTAGCCACAAACGACTCTCATTTTATTTCTTGTCGAGATGTAGAAGCACACGACGCTTTATTGTGTATTAACACCCAAAAATTAATATCTGAACAAAAGCGGATGCGGTATAGCGGTACCGAATATTTAAAGTCTGCTGAAGAGATGAAGCAACTATTTAGAGACCACTTAGAAAATGAAGTGATAGAAGAGGCAATTGCCAATACATTAGAAGTAGCGGATAAAGTTGAAAAATATGAAGGAATTTTAGGAGAGCCAAGGATTCCTGATTATCCAATTCCGCCAGATCATAATGCCGATACTTATCTAGAAAAACTCTCCTGGGATGGATTATTAGAAAGGCTAAAACTTAAACAAAGAAGTGAAATTTCTCCAGTTTATAAAGAGCGGATGGAGACAGAATTAAAAGTTCTTCAGGATAAAGGTTTTTCTACATATTTTTTGGTGGTTTGGGATTATATAAAACATGCCAGAGATAATAATATTCCTGTGGGACCAGGTAGGGGAAGTGCTGCTGGTTCATTAGTTGCTTATTCTTTACGAATTACTAATATCGACCCGGTGCATCATGGCTTATTATTTGAAAGATTTTTAAATCCAGAACGGAAATCAATGCCAGATATTGATACAGACTTCTGTATTGAAAACCGAGATGAAATGATTAAATATGTGACTAGACGGTATGGGGAAGAGAGAGTTGCTCAAATTATTACTTTTAACCGAATGACATCTAAAGCAGTATTAAAAGATGTGGGGAGAGTATTGGGTGTTTCTTTTGGGGAAGCGAATAAAATGGCAAAGTTAATTCCTGTTGCACGGGGTAAACCAGCCAAGTTAAAAGTGATGACTTCTGATCAAACTCCTTCTCCAGAATTTAAGGAAGCTTTTGAGAATCAAGAAACACAAATTAAAAATAATGAAGGGGTAGAAGTTGGTAAAATTCCTATCCGACAATGGATAGATATGGCAATTAGAATTGAAGGAACGAATAAAACTTTTGGAGTACACGCGGCGGGGGTAGTAATTTCTAAAGAACCTCTGGATCAAATTGTGCCTTTGCAAAGAAATAATGATGGCTCAGTTATTACTCAGTATCACATGGAGGATATAGAATCCTTGGGTTTGTTAAAGATGGATTTTTTGGGATTGAAAAATTTAACTATTATCCAGAATACTGCCGACTTAATTGAAACAAATTATCATATTCCTTTGGTTCCAGACGAGTTGCCTGCTAATGAAAGAAAGGCAATGGAAATTTTGGCAAGAGGCAATATTAAGAAAATTCCAGATGATGTGAAAAAGACTTATGACTTGATTAAGTCTGGAGATTTGGAAGGAGTATTTCAGTTGGAATCTTCTGGCATGGTAGATGTGGTGAAAAAATTGAAGCCTACTTCTATTGAAGATATTTCTTCTATCTTGGCATTGTATCGCCCCGGACCTTTAGATGCAGGTTTAATTCCTAAGTTTATTGACAGGAAACATGGGCGGGAGAAAATTGAATATCAAGACCCAAAGTTAGAGCCTATTTTGCAAGAAACTTATGGGGTTTTGTGTTTACCTAAAGGAACTTTAATTGATAAACCAGATGGTTCGAGAAAGACAATTGAAAATATTAAAAGTGGGGAGGTAATTTTAACTTCGGATGGTAGGAAAGTTTGGGAGGCAAAAGTTGCTAAACAGTGGCGGAGTGGTGTTAGGGAAATATTAAAGATTACTTTGTCTAGCGGTACGGTAATTTATGCGGGAAAAAACCATCGCTTTTTAACGCCGGAGGGAGATAAGTTTGCCTGGGAGTTAGAACCGGGAGTTAAGAATAGTAATATTTATGGTTCTGCGGTTTATGAAAAATGGCAAGTTTCTAGCAATAAGAAAAAAACGGATAGTTCAAGTCGGAAAAATCTAGAGTCTTTCCTAGAAAAAGCTCCTTTATTTAAACCAATAAATTTCTCCGACAAAACGAAGGGGGAAAATTGGGAAAAAGTCAGAGACAAGCATCTACAGATTTTCCCTTTCACTAGGGCAACCCCTTCAGAAAATTCTATTTGTCAGACAGATAGTTCGACTCGGAAAATTCAGGAGTCTTCCCTGGAAAAACCAACCTTATTTAAACCGACAAATTTCTCCGACAAAACGAAGGGGGAAAATTGGGAAAAAGTCAGAGACAAGCATCTACAGATTTTCCCTTTCACTAGGGCAACCCCTTCAGAAAATTCTATTTGTCAGATAGATAGTTCGACTCGGAAAATTCAGGAGTCTTTCCTAGAAAAAGCTGCTTTACTTAAACCAATAAATTTCTCAGACAAAACAAAGGAGGAAAATTGGGAAGAGTCTAACCAAGAAATCTACGAAAAAACTTATTTACAAGATGTCAGACTTGTTTATGTTATCTCTGTGGAAGAAGCAGGAAAAGCAGAATGTTTCGATTTAGAAATGGAAGACCAAAACTCACCTTATTTTCTAGCAGAAGGAGTAGTTGTTCATAATTGTTACCAAGAACAAATTATGAAAATGGCTCAAGATTTGGCAGGATATTCTTTAGGAGAAGCAGATTTATTACGCCGTTGTTTAAGTGGTTCTACAAAAGTAATAGATGCAGCAACAGGTAACTTAGCTACCCTAAAAGAAATAGCTGCCAAACCTGAGTATTGGTTGAGTCGAAAAGTCTTTTCTTTAGACATCAAAAGTCAAAAAATTGTGCAACAACCAATAACAGAAATTCATCCTAACGGTGTGCGAGATGTTTGGGAAATTACCACTCGTACAAACCGGAAAATTAAAGCTACAAACGACCATCTTTTTTATACAGTTTTAGGATGGAAACCTTTGAAAGATTTTTCTGTAGGCGATCGCTTAGGTTTACCAAAGAAAATTCCGATTAATCATAGCAGTCAAGTATCTGATGCTCAAATTAAACTTACTGCTTATTTAATAGGTGACGGACATCTATCTACCAAGAGTCCTTCTTGTAGTTATTTCTGTAATAGTGATGTGGAATTAATTAAAGATTTTAATCGCTGTGCAGAAAAATTATTTGGTTCTTCAGCACCTATCGACCAACAACTACATCAAGGCAAAAAATCAGTTACTTATGTTCGTATAGGTTTTCTGTCAGTTTTTAATAATTGGATAGATAATCATCTCAAACGTGCTCATTCACGGGATAAAAAAATTCCTAATTGGGTATTTTCTTTGTCGAAGAGTCAATTACAACTTTTCTTAGGAATTTTATGGTCAACCGATGGTAGTTTTGACAAAAAAATTGGGCATACAGATTACAACTCTACCTCAGAAGTTTTAGTCAGACAAATCCAACATTTACTTCTACGTTTAGGTATAGTTTCTCTGTTCAATATTAAGCATACAAAATATCAAGGTCAGCCTTATATTTCTTATCGGGTTCAAATTACAGGCCGTGAGGATATGCTCAAGTTTTGTGAATTGATACAGCCATATTTAAGTAGTTATAAACAGGAGCTTTGTCAAAGTTGTTATTTAGTTATTCAAGATATAGAATTTCTCAGACTTATCAGGTATGGTTCTTTTTCTTCTTTCCTATTTTCTGAAACCAGAATTAGTAATTCCTACTCCCTACTCCCTACTCCCTACTCCCTAAGAGAAAAAAATCAATCTAAACATTGCCTACCTCCAGAAATTCTTACCCTAATTGCACAAGCTCAAAAAGCTAGTGGAATGACGTGGGCAGAAATAGATAAAGCTGTCGATGTATGTCGTGGCACAATGTCATCAGGTTTGAATTTTCAAAACACCCCAATCAGGAGTTTATCCCGTCATAAAGTTAATAATTTTGCCACAGCTTTTGCAGATGAAGAATTAAAAGCAATAGCTAATTCTGAAGTCTTTTGGGATGAGATTACTTCTATAGAATATATTGGCAAAGAAGAAGTTTTTGATTTGACAATTCCCGAAACTCATAACTTCATTGCCAATGATTTTATAGTTCACAACTGCATGGGTAAAAAGAAGGTCTCGGAAATGGAAAAGCACCGAGAAATATTTATTGATGGTGCCACGAAAAGAGGAGTTCATTCTGCAGTGGCAGAAGATTTGTTTGAACAGATGATTAAATTCGCTGAATATTGTTTGGCTTATGAGACAGAAATTATGACTGTAGAATATGGTGCTATTCCTATTGGTAAAATTGTAGAAGATCGGATTGAATGTACTGTTTATACGGTAGATAAAAATGGATATATTTATACACAACCAATCGCTCAATGGCATAATCGGGGTATGCAGGAAATTTATGAGTATACTCTCGAAGATGGAATAGTTATTCGGGCAACACCAGAACATAAGTTTATGACTGAAGATGGTCAAATGCTACCTATTGATGAAATTTTTGAGCGTAATTTAGATTTAAAGTGTTTAGGGAGTGTAGCAGAATGGGAATTTCCTATCGTCAGTTAACACCTCAATTGAAGCAACAGATTGTTCAAGCATTTGAGGGGGGAATGGAATGCCGAGAAATTCCAGATTTTCTCAGTGTAAGTAAACGCTCAGTTCCACGAGTATTGGAAGAAGTAGGAATTAATACTAAACGAAAAAATCGTTATAGTCTTGATGAGGCATGCTTCGATACTATTGACTCGCAAAAGAAAGCATATCTACTTGGGTTAATGGCTGCAGATGGCTGTGTAACTTCAACGAATTATGTTGTTTATGAATCAACCGAACTTTCTTCTAGTTAAGTTGTTTAAAGCTGAGTTGATATACACCGGAGATATCCGTACTATTACCTTTCCACAGGGATATGCTCCTCATTATCGGATTAACTTTTCTTCCAAACAACTAGCAACAGCACTAAAGCAATATAGCAACAGCACTAAAGCAATATGCTGTAGTTGTTGGACGCACTGAGTCAGGTGCTTATTATTTTCCAGAAGCTCAATACTTTAGTAGTTATTTACTAGGATATTTTGATGGTGATGGATGTGCCTATGTTAATCAAGGCAGAAGTGGTGGGTTAGTCTGCATAGTTGGTTCATACCCTTGGGCAGAGGCATTGTCCAATTACCTTAACATGGGCAAGGTTGTTCAGCACACATCACAATCCGTTTACTATTGGCGAATTTATAGTCAGGAGCATATTCAGCAATTTTACAATTGGGTCTATCAAATACCTGGTCTGGGGTTAGATTACAAAAAAGGAAAAATAGAGCAGATTTTAAGGAGTTATCGTCGTGGTTAAAATTGTTTCTCGCAAGCTGGCAAAAACAGAAAATGTTTATGATATTGGTGTAGCTAAAGACCATAATTTTGTCTTAGCAAATGGGTTAGTTGCTTCTAACTGTTTTAATAAATCTCATTCCACAGCTTATGCTTATGTGGCTTATCAAACTGCTTATTTAAAAGCTAATTATCCAGTCGAATATATGGCAGCTTTACTAACTGCTAATAGTGGCGACCAAGATAAAGTACAAAAATATATTGCTAATTGTCAGAAATTTAATATTGAAGTCGAACCGCCAAATATTAATAAGTCAGAAGTAGATTTTACTCCTTTACCAAAAGTAGCTACAGCGGAAACAAAAGATAAAATTTTATTTGGATTATCCGCAGTAAAAAATGTAGGTGAAGGAGCAATAGAAGCAATTTTAGAAGCAAGAAAAGAAAGTGGAGAATTTAAGTCTTTAGCCGATCTATGTGACCGAGTTAATCTTAATGCTCTGAATAGTCGTACTTTAGAATCTTTAATTAAATGTGGAGCTTTCGATAAAATTGAATCAAACCGTAATCAATTAATTGAAAATTTAGATGGTGTAATGAAGTGGGCACAAGATAGAAAGAAAGACCGGGATATGGGGCAATTAAGTTTATTTGATGTAGGTGAAACAGCAATGCCCGCTTTTGATTTTGTTTATAAATATTCCTCAGAGCCAGATTTTGAACCTGCTATAAAATTACAGCACGAAAAAGAAATTCTAGGCTTTTATGTCTCAGAACATCCTCTCAAACAAGTGCAACAGCAAAAGCCACAGGATGCCATTGATATCTCTCAAATGAAGGAGAAAAAAACGGGGTCAAGTGTAAAAGTTGTTGTGGTATTAACCAGTATTAAACATCATGTCACCAAAAAAGGAACTACAATGGCTTTTCTACAAATAGAAGATATGACCGGGCAAGTTGATGGAGTAGTTTTTTCTGAAACTTATAAAGAGGTGAAAAATTTACTCACAGAAGATGCAATTAAAGAAAATACCCCACTGTTGTTGAGTGGCAAAACCGAGAAACGAGAAGATGAAATTCAATTGATAGTAAATAAAGTAGAAAAGGTAATAATAGGTCCAGTTGAACAAGAAGAAAAACAATTGACAGAATTAGATAATTATCAAAATGAATCAATAAATGAAGAGATAGAAATTAATCAATCTATTGCAGAAGTAGAAAAACCAGTAGAGCAATTAGAGAGTCAAAAAAATACTCCGGAAAAAGATGCTGAATTATTCATAACTGAAAATCGTTCTGCTAAACAAAGACAAATAATTATCTTGCAACTGCCAGTACATAAAATTCCTGAAGATAATTCTTTGTTTGAACATATTAAAGCTATTTTGAAAGAACAATCTTCTGGGGATGAAGAAAAAGCAAAGGTAGCAATAGGGGCATTAATATCTGATGAGAAACAACAACAGTTTGTACAATTTGGTCGGCAATTTTGGGTAGAAGATGGGGAGGCAACTATTAATAGTCTTAAAGATGCCAAGTTTGAGGCTAAAATTTTATATTATGAAATAAATAATTCTAGGTAATTAATATTATGTGCTTCCTCGGGAGGAGCTACAATTGCAGTTAATTAGTTATAAAAAAGCCTTTGTTTCTAGTTATGCCTTAGCGCTCCTAAATATATTTATGGAGTGCTAAAGCTCACAGCAAGTTCAATAATTAATAATTGTTGAATAGCCACCTAACACCTAATTTAATTCTGGTGTTGACCATTAATTTTAAAATTCCCATTATTCGTTTTGTCAAAATGCCCATTAACATACATAACTTGTTGCGGAACTCCTACCTCAATACCCTGCTCATCAAATGCCCTCTTCAGACGATGGCGAAACTCACGAGCAACTAACCACTGCTGCATAGGCTGAGTCTTAATTATCAATCTAATTACAATTCCAGTATGAGCAATCTTATCAATACCCAAAACTTTAGGGGCTTCTAAAATCTGATTTTGCCATTGAGGGTCACAATACAACTGTTGAGCGATCGCCTCCATATGCAAATGCGGAAACAGTAAAGTTAGCTTATCGTCGTTTAGCTAGACAATATCATCCTGATATAAATAGAAATAAAGAAACTGTTTTGAAAATGCAAATTATTAATCAAGCTTATAGTCAGTTTCTCCATATCTGATACCAATTACCAAAAGTATTGCTATACTTGGGCGATACTTCAGTTATTAACTAATCAGAACAATCATAATCATTTTTTTGCAAATTTTAGCTAGTTTAATGTTAATTATTCTTATGTTTGCTACTCTGTAGGGACGTTGTATGCAACGTCCCTACCTACTCCCCTACTCTGAAATAGATAAAGTTTTTGAGAAATTGTATGATTGGTTCGGGAAGTGTGAGGAGAGGTTAAAAATACGAATAATAATTACCCGAATAATTAATAATAAACCTCTCCGAAAAAGATATAGATTTTTTGCAGGAGTAGGGAAAAGGGAACACTTTTATTATTCTCCCCTTTTATAGCAGTTTTTATTAATATAGAGTACAGAGATTTGGGTTTAAAGGAAGAAGGAAGAAGTGTTGTATTCTACTTTTGTAAAAACCGCTATAAGGGAAAAAATAATATTTCTTTATATCTAATCCCCTCAGTTTTAACCAGAGGTAATTATCAATTATCAATTATCAATTATCAATTATTCATTATCAATAACCAAGCACCTTAATAATTCTTTCCTTTGCACCCAACTTCAGCAAGCGATCGCCCTTATCATCTTGCCCATAAACTTTCACGCGATCGGGAATCATTCCAAACACCCTATTATCAGTAGTCAACATCTGAACTAGAACATCTGAACCACTAACAACTATTCCTGCCAAAGTATCAGTTTGTTTAGTAAATTGAAAGGCATTTTGACCAATACCACCACGATTAGCTGGCCGCAAAGCAGTAACAGGAATTTGCTTACCATAACTCTGTTCAGAAACTAACAATAAATTACTTTCTCTATCCAAAGTCACACAACCAACTAACTCTTCTTGTTTCCTTAATCTAGTTGCTTGAGAACCTTGAGCAGTACGCCCCATTAATGGTAATTGTTCGTCATCTATTTCTAATCTTAATAATCGCCCACCAGAAGTTGCTAAAACTACTTGTTCTCCAATTTCACCCAGATTAGCATAACGTAATTCATCATCTTCTTTAAGTTTAATTACTGTCATACCACGATTTGTCACGTCGCTCAAATCTGACAAAGATAAACGTTTAATCTTGCCATTTTGAGTCAACATGATTAAGTCTTTATTCTCCTCAGCTTCATGTAAAACAAATTGAGCAACAATAATTTCTTTACGAGTATCCGTAATTTCTTTTGTTGCTGATGGTGGTAATAAAGTTATTAAAGGTACACCTTTATTTTCATTTCGTGTTGTTGAACGGTTAGAAGCAGAAGGAATATCATTTACTTTCAGAGGATACGCTTTACCCGTACGAGTTAATAATACTAAATTTTTGTCAGTAGTTGCCTCAATTATATTAGTAGTAAAATCCTCACTATTGTTGACAGTAATCTCAGATTTTTTATCAATTTGATGTTTCTCAAATCCCTTAGCAGGTAACCGCCTAACATATCCTCTTTGAGTAAATTCTATAACAACTTTTTCTGTTGGTGGTGGTGTAGCTTCTAAAGTCAAAATTTGTGATTCAACTGTCGTACTTTTTGATTTTCTACCTCTACCTTTGGTTGGTCTATCTGTTTCTAAATTAGCAGTTTCTAAATTACTTTTCTGTTTAGAAATAGATGCAATATTATCTGTACTTTTAGATTCTGCTCGGTCAATAATTCGAGTACGTCTGGGGTCGTGATATTTACGTTTTAGGGTTCGCAATTATTTTTTAAGCGCCTTGAGCAGTTGATGGCGATCGCTCAATAAATTTTCTAACTCTTGTATTTTTGCGATTAGTTCCTCATATTCTTCCTCTAACTTTTGTTTCTCCAAACCAGTCAGTCTGCGCATTGGCATTGCTAAAATAGCATCAGCTTGATTTTCACTTAAACCCAAATTTTCTTGGAAACTAACTTTAGCGGTGCTGCCATCAGGTGCATTTCTGAGAATATCAATTACTGTATCTAATTCTGTCAAAGCAGTCAGCAAACCTTCAACAATGTGACATCTAACTTGAGCTATTTCTAACTCATGGGTATAGCGACGAGTGAGAGTCTCTTCCCTAAAATTAAGAAATTCTTGTAAAAGTTCTCGCAAAGATAATTGCCGTGGTTGCCCATCAACCAAAGCTAGCATAATAGCACCAAATTTAGAAAGTAAGTCAGTATGTTGGTAGAGATGATGCAGTACAACACTAGGATCAGTTTCACGTTTTAACTCAATAACAACTCTAATACCAGAGCGATCGCTCTCATCTCGCAAATCAGCAATACCTTCTATCTTGCCAGCATTAACCAAGTCTGCCGTTTTTTCAATCCAACCTGCTTTATTAACTTGGAAAGGCAACTCTGTCACCACAATAGCCGTTTTTGTGCGTCGTCCACGAGCTGTGGGAACTTGCTCAATAGTTGCCACACCCCTGATGGGGATGCTACCTCGACCCTTAGTATAAGCATCAACAATTCCATCTGTGCCCACAATTTCTCCTCCAGTGGGAAAGTCTGGCCCAGGAATTAATTGAAATAACTTTTGCTCGGAAATATTAGGATTGTCAATTAGGGCGATAAGGCCATTTACTACTTCACCTAAATTATGTGGTGGAACATTAGTTGCCATTCCTACGGCAATCCCAGAAGAACCATTTAGTAATAAAAATGGTAATTGTGCAGGTAATACTTTAGGTTCTTGCTGGGAGCCATCAAAGTTGTTGGTAAAGTCAACTATAGCTTCACCAATTTGGGTCAGTAAACCTTCATTACCAATGGATGCCAAGCGACTTTCTGTATAACGCATGGCAGCAGCGGGGTCATTATCAATGGAGCCAAAGTTACCGTGGCCATCAAGCAATGGATAACGAGTGGAAAAATTTTGAATCATCCGCACCATGGCATCATAAACCGCTTGGTCTCCGTGGGGATGATATTTTCCGAGAACGTCTCCAACTACCCTGGCACATTTCCGAAATGGTCTATCTGGAGTGAGACCAAGTTCGTGCATGGCATATAATATTCGACGATGAACTGGTTTTTGTCCATCTCTAACATCTGGTAGAGCGCGGCCAACAATCACACTCATGGCATATTCAAGATATGATTGCTGCATTTCGATATGGAGTGGTGTAGTAATAACTTGTCCGGAAAGTAAATTTAATTGTTTGGCCATGAGTTAGTTTTTTAGATTAGGAGGTATAAAAAATCACAAATAACATTTTAGACTTAGTGTGTAAATGTGATTAAAATAATTAATTGAGATAATTTTAGAGATATTGTTAAGGAATTCAGGAAAAGTAAATTTTATATTCTATTTTACTAAGGCTAAGTTGTTAGATTCTGAAGTAAACAGGAGTAAAAATCTAATTTATAGAAGTACAAAATTTTGCTATAAAATCAAAGCAATTTTCTCATATTTTGGAGCTGTTATTAAAACAGTTATCAGTTATTAAGATATTGCAATGGGAAATGGGTGAACTACTATCAATATCACCACTAAATTATTGAAATAATAATATATTTGCAGTATTTCAAAAACTGTTAAAAATATTAATTTTTGACTTATAGGTAAGAACAGAGAAAGGATTTGTACTTTAACCCTTCCTGTTGTTTAAACTCTAATTTTATTAGGAATAAAAAAAACTAAGTTTTATCCCTTTGAGTAGGTTCAAAAAAATTTAGTTGAGGGGTTAAAACCTTTGATATTATTTCTTGATAGGCTCTATTTATCGCCTAAGTTATGTTATCTAACCTCAGCAAATATTATAATTTATTATAGGAAGATGAAATATTGACACCGGATTTCCAGATAGCATGAGTTACAGCTATTACCGAATAATTAAGGTTTAAAGCCTCTCACTCGCCGTGGAGAAACAATGAATTTATTTTCCTTTTATTCAATCCGATCCATTTGAGGGAGAGGTAATTATCAATTATCAATTATCCATTATTAATTATTAATTATTGAAAGGCGAGATGCCGTGCTACAAAGGTTTATTCTACTTGGAATTCGCTGTAATTTAGTGCTGATAGTTAACTATGATAGTTAGTAAATTAGTAACTAAGTAGATATCTATCCATAGTGGTAATTTTGTTATCAGGTTTGTTAATGAGCAAAAAAATGTTTGAACACTAAAGCTAAAGATAGTAACTAACTAAAGCTAAAATCCTTTGACCATAATTGATTAGAGAAAATTTATTTATGTTTAATTCAACACAAATTTAGATGAAAACTAAAAATATGTCCTACCCAGCGCCCCAAAGGTCAACTGGTATTTTCAAGACTACGCAAATCAAAATATTTACTATGCTAGCTCACATCTAGTTGAAACTATCTCAAGGTATAGTAGATTAACTTCAGTTATACTGAAGGAATTTAACTTTTACCTTTAGCATTATTTGATGCTATAAGGCAAGTTCAATCAGTTAACAGAATATATTTGCTAATTTTAAAATTGTCAGTAACTATGTATTAGTTTTGAGATTTGACGTTGATCTTTTGGAGTTGATTGTGCCACTATTTACGGGATACTTGTTTAATCATAATAGCAGCCATTAAAAAATATGCTGTCAACTGGTTTGTCCTAAGTATTATCTGACTATTAGGGTTCTCTATGGGCAGTTAAAAGTCCAAAAATTGACAGTGAAGTATTAGAAAAACGGCAGAAAATCCCTATTTCTGAGTTTAGAAAGCCAATAGTTTGAGTATTTAATTAGTTCTACTTGAAACAAATTAACTATTACTGGCTTCTTATAAGTAATTTAGTCTAAACTCTATAATTGTAGTCCTTAAACTTACAGGTATTTTAGCAGGAGACTTATATGAAAACTATTTTAATTGTAGAAGACGATCAGGTTAATGCTAGGGTTTTTTCCAAAATTTTGACCAAAAGAGGTGGTTTAGCTGTTAAGCATACAGAAGATGTGGAAGAAGTAGTGAAAATAGCTAAGTCAAAGGAAGCAGACTTGATATTGATGGATGTTTCTCTAGCTCGTAGCGTTTACCAAGGAAAACCTGTTGATGGAATTAAAATTACTCAAATTCTTAAAGCTGATCCTCAAACAGATAAATTACCAATCATATTAGTTACTGCTCATGCTATGGCAGGCGATAGAGAAGCTTTTTTGAAGGAAAGTGGTGCTGACGCTTATATTTCTAAACCAGTAGTGGATCATCAAGAGTTCATCAATCAAATCAAGTCACTACTACCAGAGGATTAATTATAGGAAAATGGCCTCGAAATTTTGTAGTTAAAATATGATGAGGTCTAAAAGAACAGACTTAAATTTTATCTAAGAATATACTTAAATATACTTTTTTTTCAAGACTTACTATGGTATATAGTCAATATTAATTTTACTTTTAAAAAAATTTAGGTAGAGTTCCTATATATTTTAAGCCTCTGGATTTAGAGATTTAAAGATATAGAGTAAGGGCAAGTCAAAAGTAATCTCTAATTAATGTTTTTGGTATACAACGGTGGAACTTTTTCCTGGCTCATACTACGCAAATATTATCTGTAGCAAAATTAGGATTTAGCAATCTGTGCACCCTAAATGTTGAGGGGTTCGGTAAAAAAAACACATACGAGTTCTTCAAGTAGTCTCGAAAGATTAAACCTCTGTTGGGATAAGTTCAGTAGAGCGAATAAATCGTAGATAAATATTTATAGCTATAAGTATTGGAGCTAGACTCCCATATACCTAAATCTGGCTTTGGTGAACCGAGCTGTAAAATAATAGCGAGCGTTTTATAAGAAACCAGGTTTGTTGGAGACAGATGTGAATATGTATCGGCATCTAATACAAATCCGGTTTCTAGAAAAATCATACCCACGCATCACCAACGCCCTAAATCTAATCCTAATTAGCGATCGCTCAAAACTTCACCATAAGAAAAACCTGGAGCTGCCAAAACAAAAACTGTACTAGGAAGACCTAGAGTTTTAGACTGTAAATCCTGATAATACTCGGTAAAATTATCTCCTGGAGTCCTAATACCAAGGAAAATCAAATCAGCATCCTGAGAAGACTCATGTAAAATATCATAAAAAGGCCGACCTTTAGATACCAAAACCTGAGAACTTGCACCGATGCGTAAATCTTGAATCACACTATCAACATTTGCTTGGGTTGCTTGGGCAGCACTTTCTTCAGGAACTACCAGTTTCAAATGAACTTCAGCATTTCGCCAATCCATATCTGTACGCAATAAATAGGCCAAAAGTAACATTAAGCCACCATTATTTTGTAGACCACCCCACCAGACATCAATTCTACGATATTGACCAAAGCTACGTTCGCTATTCTCCCGCAAAATTACCACATTTTTCTTAGCTTTATGAATATGACCTATCAATTGACAGTAGCGATCGCTCCGAGAAGGTTCCTGACTGTCTCCAAGAACTACTGTATTCGGTGTCAGAGGTCCAATACCATAAGTTTCTACCAAGAGTTTAGCCCCATCAAAAAAGTCTGTAGCTGTTACAACTCTAACCAATACTTGGACTCCACGCTTTTCCAAATACTCACGAATAGTATCCTGCATATCACTCTGCTGAGAAACATCCCGAGATGAACTAGGCAAAACACTACAAACCGTAATCATCCCTCGGTTATGAGTGAGGTCATCTGCAAACTGAATTAATGGCCAGCGTTTTTTAGGTATCCCAGACAGCACCAAAATATGAGGACGCCAATTTTTAGTATCTTCTTCACCAATCTGAAAAATCCCTTCCCGTACTAAAGCCATCCATATTCCTCGTCTTGCATCTCCCCAAGTTGTCTCTAACTCCCGTCGTTGTAGCCAGATAAATATAGCCAGCACTATCACAGCAGCAATAACTGTAGCTACAGCGTTAATCAAAAACATCACTGCCAAACAACCCAGGGCACCCAACATTGATAATGACCAATGGACTTTAAATGTCGGGCGAAAAGAGGGGCTTTGTAAAAAGCCTTCTATACCTGCTGAGACATTCAAAACCAAATAAGTAGTCAAAAAGAACATTGTCAAAACTGGGGCAATAATGTTTAAGTCTCCAATGCAGACTGTAGCAGTAGCAACTCCTAAAGTTACCGCCGTACCAATTCGAGGTTCATCATTTGGTCCACTACCATTGCCGAGAAAAGATAACCAACGAGGTAAAACTCCATCCCTTGCTAAAGCTTGTAAGACTCTAGGAGCGCCCAAAATACTACCAATAGCGCTGGAAAGAGTTGCCCCCCAAACTCCAAACAAAATAGCTGGCCCCCAAAAAGCCATTTCCTTCATAATCAAAGGATTTTCTATTAAGGTACTAGCATCTGCCCTCATGGCCATAACAATTGGTAATATCATGTAAATCACATAACCTGTACCAACTGCTGCCAGAGTACCTGTAGGAATAGAACGGCTAGGTTCTCGCAAGTCCCCCGACATACTAACTCCAGCCATTATTCCTGTTACCGCTGGAAAGAAGACAGCAAAAACATTCCAAAAAGGTTCTGATGATTGGCCTGAATCTGCCCAAATTTCTATAGTTGTTGCTTCTAGAGGCTGTCCAAATGCAAATGAAATTAGGGATAAGATGATCGCTCCCATAATCAAATACTGGGCCTTAATAGCAATTTCTGCGGAAGTCAAGGCCAATACTGCTACGGCTATCGTGGTAATCAAAGCTACATAAAGTTGGTTAAAGCTACCAAAAGCATCTATAATACTTTCCGCAAAACCAATGGTATAAAGGGCAACAGAAAGAGCTTGGGCAAAGTACAGGGGTATTCCGACCGCACCACCTGTTTCTAGACCCAGAGACCGACTTATCATGTAGTAGGCACCTCCACCTCTAACTATTCTGTCTGTGGCGATCGCGCTGACTGACAAAGAAGTAAGAAAAGTAATACTTGTGGACAGAGTAACAATAAGTAGAGTCCCCAATAAACCTACATTACCCACTACCCATCCAAAGCGGAGGTACATAATTACACCCAAAATTGTCAAAATTGAGGGAGTATATACACCACCAAATGTTCCTAAACCTGTATCATTAGTATTATCGGGAGAAGTTTTGGCAGTTGGCTGTGTCTCTTCTGGTAGATTTGCACGTTTAAATAGCTTCATAAATCTAATAAATTGCAATATTTATACTTCTAAATTCAAGTCATTTATCATTTCTGGCAATTAGTACATCGCTTATCAACTATTAGGTTTTTTCTTGAGTTAATCTTAGTGCCTTACAAATGTGATTCATTATATTTAATTAACGGGAAAAAGGTTATAACTAGATACCTGTTCTATCTATTTTTGTTCCTTATTTAATGTTTAAGTTACTGAATATGAAATTTTAGGTAGTATTCCGGTTCAAAAATATAGCATACAAATAAATAATTATAGAACTTACACAAAAAAATCTGGTTGCTAGGAGAAATCGTTAATTTGAAAAATAGACATCTACGAACATAATCTGGTTTTCGGGTTCGGTGTGTGTAAGTCATGTAATTACAGCAATTGTAAGGATGTTGACGTAGAGTTTAATATTAATAAATTATGTATTTTTGAGTTATAAACGCTACATATCTATAACGTTATAGTTTTTGAACTCTATATTCTATATATAGTGTTTATGCGTAATTTATGATATTACAACACATTTTTAGATACTGAGGTACAGTTTATAATTAATCTCTTTTCTCTGCTGCCTATTGCCTAAAATCTAAAAACTTTGTAGCTCATTAATTCCAAAACTTCTGTAAATGAAAGTAACTTTTAAAGCCGACTTTCTTTTTTCTTGATTAAATTGTTTATTTTAAGACTTTTCTAGAGGTGTTTTTTGGTACTCAGGGACTTATAGCAATCCTATTTTATTCCTGTCAAAAATCTTACTGCTTTTTAGGGAACAGGGAACATGGAACAGGTAGGAGTTTCGTTTTTTTTTATTTACTTTTTGATTACCCGCAACTTATTTAGGATTGCTATAGTTTTTTCAGCAGTATAGGAAATAAATTTCGTTTGAATAATCAGAATAGCTTCCAAAAATGAGTTTGCTGAAAATTGGGGTTGACCAGAAATGTCCTTCATGCTAAAAGCTTGATGCTATAATTATATAGATTGATTTATCGAACCTAGACAGAAAAGTTATCAAACCAAGGAGAAACCTAAACTAAAACCCTGTGCTACTGGAAGCAAAGTAAAAACAGCTAGAAATAATGAGAGTCGAGCTATTAATCTAAATATCCAAAAAAAATATCAAAAACAGTAGGTGTAGGGCATCCACAAACTGAAGCTAACCATCTGAACAAGTTTAGATAGAACAACCTTTGGCAACAAAACCTTGCAAGAGCAAAGATAGTTAAGCAGACTGGATGAAACATTAATCTCTCCTTAGCTGAAGCTAAAAGACTTCCAAACTAACGATTTTTTTGAGTTAATTTGATTAAATGCCTACTTCCCGTCTGTTAACACTGATTTTAGGTCTCTGTCTCATTTTATTACTCATAATTTGGCTGATTAGTTCCCTATCATGGCTATACAGTCAAATTTCATGGTATGCGCCTCCAGTTTTGGCCAACTTGTTAGTCCTACTGTTAATTATTCTGATTGGAATTCTTATTTTTGCCTTCGTTTATTATTTAATACTATATACAACTCCCAAAAGTAAACGGCGACAAAGAGCAAAAGTTAAGGTCAAAGTTCCAGTTGTTAAATCTGAGGCTGCATCCGAGTCCCTGAAGGCAGTCAAGCAACAAGTAATCCAAATACAGGACGAAGTGGCCAGACAAGCATTATTAAGCCGTTCACAAGAAATAGAGGCTAGTTTAGCACGAGGTGATGTAAAAGTTGTAGTCTTTGGTACCGGTTCGGCTGGTAAAACTTCTGTGGTAAATGCACTCATAGGCAGAATGGTGGGGAAGGTAGAAGCACCTATGGGGTCAACGAAGGCTGGAGAAACCTATCATCTAAAAATGCAGGGATTAGAACAAGAAATTTTGATTACTGATACCCCAGGCATTTTAGAAGCAGGAATAGCAGGTACAGAAAGGGGGCAACTGGCGCGAATTTTTGCCACAGAGGCTAATCTATTATTGTTTGTAGTTGATAATGATTTACAAAATTCAGAATATACTGCTCTGAAAAGTTTGGCAGAAATTGGTAAGCGATCGCTTGTGGTTTTTAACAAAACTGACCTCTATACTGAGGAAGACAAAGAAGCGATTATTGTTAGACTTAGGGAAAGATTACTAGGAGTTGTTAGTAAAATGGATATTTTGGCGATCGCAGCTCATCCTCAATCAGTTAGACTTGAGAGTGGAGAAATGTATCTGCCTGAACCTGATACTATGCCTTTAATTAGACGTATGGCTGCGGTTTTGCGGGCTGAAGGAGAAGATTTGATTGCAGATAATATTTTATTACAATCTCAACGTTTGGGGGAAGAAGCAAGACGTTTAATTGATACTCAAAGACGACGACAAGCAGATAAAGTTGTAGAAAGATTTCAGTGGATCGGTGCGGGAGTGATTGCGGTGACACCATTACCAGTGGTGGATGTGTTGGCAACTGCTGCAGTTAATGCTCAAATGGTAGTAGAAATTGGCAAAGTTTATGGTTGCGAATTGAATCTTGAAAGAGGGCAAGAATTAGCAATGTCATTAGCAAAAACACTTGCTGGTTTAGGTATTGTAGAAGGGGTAATAAAAATCATTTCTACAGCTCTACAATTAACTGTAGCAACTTTTATCATTGGAAAAGCTATTCAAGGAGTAAGTGCAGCTTATTTAACTCGAATTGCTGGCAAAAGTTTTATTGAATATTTTCGTCAGAATCAAGATTGGGGAGATGGTGGGATGACAGAAGTTGTACAAAGACAATTTCAATTAGTCAAAAAAGATGAATTTGTTAAGTCATTTGTGAAAGACGCTATAACTAAAATTGTTGAACCTTTAACTAATATTTATGCCTTTGAGGAAACGGTTGAAAATGAGGAAGAATTTTATGAGGAGGAAGTGGCAATAAATTATCAACCTGAACCTAGTAAAAAACTAGATGATTATGATGATTGGGAAACAGAAAGTAGAGCTAAAAGAGAAGATTGGTAAAAGAGGTAGGAGTCAGGAGACAGGAGTCAGCAGGAGAACCCTACAAAAGTCAGGAGATTGAGAAATAAAATAGGGAAAAAAGTAGAATATAGTGCAGAATGGCAGAAATAACTGACCAGTTACAAAATCCTAAAAGTCTTACCTTACAATACTTCTAACTTCCCCTCCCAGGAGGGGTTAGGGGTGGGTTGACTTCTGACTTCTGACTTCCGCGTAGCGGCACTAGGCTGCCATCTCGCCTACTCCTTAAAAAAGACTTTTTCACCAAACCCTACTTATTTCTGCACAACTAATACTGAACATTTAGCACGGTGAATTACATAACTACTCACACTACCTATCACCAGTTCACTAAAAACAGAATGTCCTCTGCGGCCCATAACTATTAGTTCAGCACCCCACTCCTCCGCAACTTTATTAAACCGAAGGAGAAATTAGTCTTCCAAGAGAATTAAAATTTATCAAGAAAGAGATCGTTAGATATCTGTGAAGTATTTGCTTGATTTTTTTAAAAGCTGAATGCTGTTTGCGCAGCATTCCGAAATGGAAATGCCAATAGCTGAATGCTTACCTCTTATACCATTTATCAAAAAATTTATCTATTTCAGAGTAGGGGAGTAGGGGAGTAGGGAAGTGGGGGAGAAGTAAAAATAGGGATAATCAAAGATTAAATTGTCTCAAATAAGCAAAAAGATAATTATCCAAAGGTAATTACTTAATAACTGAAATCTTAATCAAGTATAGCATTACTTTTGGGAATTGGTATTATATAATAAAAATTAAATTTCCTACAAGAGGAGTCAGGATTCAGGATTCAGGAGTCAGGAGGGAAGAGAGGAGAAAGAAAGTATAAAAAGGAGAAAGTTTTTTTTATCACTAATTATCCGGACATAATATTATTAGGATAAAGAAGTGTTTTTGAGAAAAAAAAATTCCTTTTAACCAATCCTTCTTTTCAAGAATAGGTAATTGTTAATTAATAATTATTAATT
>JBCDJM010000071.1:0-28076 GCA_038747755.1 Cyanobacteria bacterium P01_H01_bin.35 | reverse complement strand
AGGGGATGAAAAAGCGGTCGTTTAGCTACGCACAACTACGTTAACGGCTAAGAGCCGACATGTTTGCGGAGCATTCCCTATACGAAAAAGCGGAGCTTCCCGTAGGATGAGATGGCCTTTGCTAACGCAAAGCTCTGCTAACGCGTTTGCGGAGCATGACCTAGGAAAGCGTCCCGGAGGGAACGGTTTCCCGCTCTTAACAGAGCCGCTCCGCTTTATATGTCGGCGACAGCCGTTAACGTTTGCGGAGCATTCCGGAACGGAAAGTTGTGCGGAACGCTAAACGGCATATCCAATCGACCAAGAGAAATATTTAACTCAGTATTTCAAGCCTCCGACTTTAGTCGGAGATTCACTGATAACTGATAACTTAAATGACCATTCATACTTTTTCAGCAATCCCTGGCTACTGCCCACTCCCTACTTCCCAGTCATTAAATAGTCAAAACAATCTTACCAATCATCGAGCCTCCTTCTAACATTCGATGTGCTTCCATTGCATCATCTAAAGCAAAAGTTTGATTGACATTAATCTTTAACTTTCCTTGGTCAAATAACCGCCCACATTGCTGCAAAATCTTAGCTTGATCCTCTTGAGCTTCTGTCAATCCCTTCATCATTGGAGTTAACATTAACTCTAACCCTATTCTGAGATTTCTTTGTCTAGCAACTTTCAAATTTCCCAAACTATAATTTGGCTCTAAAATTGTCACTAAATCACCATAAACTTTAACTGCTGGAATAGTATCATAAAAAACCTTTCCGCCAATAGTATCAAAAGCCAAATCTACCCCTTCTCCATTCGTCCAATGTAAAACAGCTTCCACAAAATCTGTATTCTTAAAAATCACTAAATCTACACCTAAACTTTTAACAAAATCTGCTTTTTCTTCTGAACTAATAGTAGTAGCAACCTCAGCACCTTGTAATTTTGCTAACTGTATAGCCACATGACCGACACCCCCTGCACCACCATGAATTAACACCTTTCTACCAGCTTGTAACTTTCCTCTGTCATATAAAGATTCCCAAGCAGTAATTAAAACTAACGGTGCAGCAGCAGCTTCAACAAAGGTTAAAGAACTAGGTTTTTTCGCTACAAATCTTTCATCTACAACAGCTAATTCTGCATAATTTCCAGCAGTTGCTCCTATGCCACTATTACAAAAATAAACCTCATCTCCGACTTGAAATTTTTGTACATTTTTACCAATTTTTGTCACAATACCAGCTCCATCACATCCTAAAATAGCTGGCATTTGCTCTGGGTAAAAAGTGCCACGAGTCCGTAATTTTGTATCAATAGGATTTACTCCGGCAGCTTTCAAACGGACTAATATTTGTCGATCGTGTTCAATTACAGGGTCACCAACCTGCTGTACTTGCAATACTTCTGGTGTCCCTGGTGATGTCATTAAAACTGCTTTCATAATTGTTTTTTTGAAGGAAGAAGGAAAAAGGAAAAAGGAAAAAGGAAGAAGGAGAAAGGAGGAAGAGGGAAGAAGGAAGAAGGATGAAGAAAGCTTTATATTATGTACGGAACAACAGTAACTGTAGTCATTGCGACTGGAACGGAGTGGAAGGAAGCAATCTCTTACCTCCCACACTTCCCACACCTGCCACACCTCCCACACCCCATGACCTACATAGTCAAAGACTGCGGATTAGTTTCAATCAACTTCGCCAAATCTTGCAAGAAAGCAGCAGCATCAGCACCATAAATAATTCGATGGTCACAAGTAATATTCACCTGCATTTGTCGCTTAACTCCAATCATCCCATCAGCAGTTGCCACTACTTGAGGTTGAGATGCACCAATAGCTAAAATCGAACCCTGACCAGGTGGTAAGATAGCATCAAATGTATCTACCCCAAACATTCCCAAATTAGACAGAGTAAACGTACCAGTGCTATACTCATCTGGTTGTAATTGTTTTGCCCGTGCCTTATCTACCAAACCTTTCCAAGTGCGAGACAAAGAATAAATATCCATCTTGTCAGCATTTTGTAATACTGGTGTAATTAAACCACCATCTGGCATTGCTACCGCCACAGCAATATTAATCCCAGAAGGATACTGAATACCTTGATCTACATAAGCAGCATTCACTAAAGGATGTTTTTGTAAAGTCATTGCCACTGCTTTTGCCAAAATAGCAGTCATTGTCACACCCTTAGACTTAATCTGTTTGTACAACCCATCCAAATTATCTGTGACGATCTTATAACCAACATGGAAAGTAGGAACAGATAAACTTGTCATCATATTCCGCACCACTGCATTTTGCAGAGTATTCATTGGTACAACTTGTCCAGGAGTTACGGTCGCAGGAGGTGCAGATGGTATCGGTGGAGGTGCTGGAATAGATGGTTGAGTAGGAATAACAGGAGGAGCAATATTCACTGGTGCAGCTACTGGAGTAGGAGTACGACCCGCTGCCATTTCCACATCCCCTGCCACAATACGACCGTGAGGACCGCTACCTTTGAGGGTACTCAAATCTACCTTCAAGTCTTTAGCCAACTTTTTGGCACGAGGAGAAGCAATAACCCGTCCATTACGACGACTAGAATTGTCTTGAACTTCTGTTGCTATAGAAGCGGGAGCTGTGGCAAGAGCAGTTGCAGAGCTAGAAGCAGTCACAGCAGCAGTTTCTTTCTTCTCTGTAGCTCCTCCTTGTTGTTTAGCTTGTTCAATTTCTGCTTCAGTTTCGGCCAACAAAGCAATAGTAGAACCTACTGGAGCAACATCTCCGACTGCCACAACTATTGTCGCCAAATATCCAGAGGAAAATGATTCCACATCCATGTCTGCTTTGTCTGATTCAACCACTAAAACTGTTTCCCCTTTTTCCACCCAATCACCGGGGGATTTTTGCCAAGAAACAATCTTACCCTCAGTCATGGTGGAACTAAGGGCGGGCATAAATATATCGTTAATCATCTTAGTTTTCCGTCATTTTTTTTGTGGACAAATTGTTTAGAGAAAATTTTTGGAGAAGGAGTCAGAAGTCAGAATTAATGAATGGGAGATTCAGATTCGCCAAACTCTTAAAGACCATCAAATTTTATGCTTATTGAGAGTCTTGAAGTAGTAATGGAAAGAAGCATTTGTTGAAAAATACTCCAACAGATCCTATCACCCCATCCCCCCATCACCCCATCCCCCTATCTTCCTTTAAACTTCACCCTTTACTTCCTCAATCACTCCATCCCGGAGCAGAATTTCTACTTGCATTTTTTTGATCAAATTATCTCCAATATCGGCAGTAAATACACTTTCAATTTGACCTTGACTAACTTGTTGTTCTAGTTCTAATGTTTGTACTTGTTGTAGTTGTTGTAGAGCTTGATTTTTCTGCTCCAAAAGCTCGTTTTTCTTTTGATTTACCTGAATTTGAATATTCTCAATCTGCTGTTGTACTTGAGGACCTGGAGGTTGTACACTTTGCTTTTGAATTTCAGAAATTGCCTTTTGCCCTTGCATTTCTAGCTGTTGTAATTGACTATCTAAATTATTAATTTGGCTTTGTAATTGTTGTTGAGCTTCTTCTTTCCAGCGTGGGGTAACGACTACTTTAACATTAATCGCTCGCTTTAGAAGTAATTGTGTTTGAGAATACTCCATAAAATTGTTCTTGTTAGTTTCTTTTGTGTTTACAAATACGCGCGAGAAAATTGATTGTAGACTTTAAGATTTCAGAGTATCTAATTGAGATAAAAAATCCAAAATCCACAATAGTCATTAATCAAACATTCTGTTAATCATATCGCGGTAATGTTCCGTAACAACGGGACGCTTAATCTTCATTGTTTGAGTTGTCATGCCATTCTCAATCGTAAATGGCTCTAGAATCAAGCGAAAAGGGCCTATACGGTCATCTGGCCTATATCCAGGGCGGTTTTTTACCTCTCGATTCAACTCTTGACGGAATAACTCTTGAACCTCCTGGCTTTCCCAATTAATCTGTGGTTGAGACTCAGAAGGACTCCCTTGAGCAACCAGAGCTTCTATTGCCTCAAAATTTGGCACTATCAAAGCACCCAAATATTTCTGGTCTTGTCCCACCAACATAATTTGGTCTATATATTGACTACGGACACAAGCATCTTCAATAGGCTGAGGTTCAATATTTTCTCCATTAGTCAAAACAATTGTATCTTTTGCCCGCCCCGTTAATACCAAATCATTTTCAGGAGTCATCCAACCAATATCGCCAGTGTTAAACCAACCCTCTGAGTTAATAGCTTTATTTGTCGCTTCAGAATTTTGATAATAACCCGCCATAATTTGTGGACCCCGCGCTAAAACTATTCCTTTCTCTCCAGGAGATAAAGTTTTGCCACTTTCTGGGTCAACTATTTTAATCTCAGCGCCCGGAATAGGTCTTCCAGCAGACCCCCGCAGATTTTCCCAATGGTGTCGGGCGGTCAAAACTGGGGAAGTTTCCGTTAAACCATATCCAACCAATAAACCTATGCCCACTGCTTCAAAGAAATTTTCTAAGTGCATTGCCAGGGAACCACCCCCACTCACGGCAAATTTTAACCGACCTCCCGTAGCTTGACGGATTTTTTGATAAACAATTTTTTCTCCCAAAATATGAAGAGGTAATAGTACCCAACTCTTTAAAGTTGCCAGCAATTTCTGAGACTGAGACGGTTTGTCAAGTTGCAAAATTAACCCTTGACTAATACGCCTAGCTGTGATGTACTGCTCACTTATACTGAAGAAAAAGTTAGCTAATTTTTGTTTACTTGCTGGTTGTTCCCTGAGCTGTTTTTGTACTCCGTCATAAATTAATTCCCATACCCTGGGCACGCTGATGACGTAGTGGGGTTTGTATTCTTGGAAATCTTTTTTCAGATAACGCTTAGTAGTATAAATTGCAGTACAACCTTGGGAAAGGAAAAAATATTCTCCTGTCCTACCAAAAGTATGCCAAGTTGGCAATATATTTAAGGTGCATTCTCCTGGTTGTGGTTGTAAATATACACCAATATTATTGATTTGATGGAGCAAGTTACCGTGGGTGAGCATCACTCCCTTCGGTTTACCCGTCGTTCCAGAAGTGTAGAGTAGGGTAGCCAGAGTTTCCAGATTTTGGTTAGTTGGTTTGAGAGAATTTTCTTCCCCTGCAGCAATAACTTGGGAAAATTTGACCACTGGTAGATTATCGTCAGAGTTTGGGTCTTCCTCAGATAACAGAATAATTAAATGTATAGGTAGGTCTTGGAGGCGATCGCTCAATTTCTGAAGCAAGGCCAAATTTTCCACGACCAAACTCACACTACCACTATCTTGAAGAATGTAAACCAGTTCTTCTATATCGGCAGTTCCACTTCTAACGACATCTGCTCCACCCGCCATAATAATACCTTGGTCAGCAATCATCCATCGGGGGCTATTATCAGCAAATAAGGCCACTCTTGGAGGTATGGATGTGTCATTTTCCGTAGACACAACCCCCAATGCTTGTAAACCAGCAGCAAACTTTTGAATTTGTTCGTTCAGTTGTTCGTAGGTAAATTTTACTTCTGGTTTAACGTGGGGGTCATGGAGAGCAGTAGTTTTGCCAAAATATTGGACAGCTTTGGGCCATATTTCCGACAGGGATTGAACAGAGTCGTAGAGGGTGACTTGTTGGAGATTGGCACCTTCGCGATCGCTCATTGGCCAGGAGTTGGGAGAGGTGGGAGATTTTGCAGAAATGGTCATTTTGTACTTCCTAAAACTATTGATTATAAATTTAGTATCTAAGAATTTTGGGTAAGTTTACTAACTTGCCTCTAATTTTGATTGTCTCCCATCTTGGTAGAGTAGGAAGTTTTTAGTCGTAGTGGACAGACACACCTAAAATGTTGCAATAGTAGGGGCGGGTTCCCCTTTAAATTAATGATATTCACCACAAGATGAGATAAACCCGCTCCCTAGATGGTCTTTATGTCAAGGCTTTCGGTTAAACCTGCCCCTACAATTTTTTTAACGTTTAATATTAAGAGGGCGGGTTTTGAGAATTAGATGGCGTTTATATCAAGGTTTTGGGATGAACCCGCCCCTACAATTTTTTCAACGTTTAATAAAGGGGGCGGGTTTTGAGAATTAGATGGCGCTTACGTCAAAGCTTCAGGTTAAACCCGCCCCTACTAAATATTGATGTGTATATTTTCTAGAAGTAGTTTGAGAAGTGCTGCGTGGAACCGATGAATCCTAAAAACCTAACCCCCCTGCCCCCCTTCCCTACAAGGGAATGGGGGTGAATAAGCCTCTCTCCTCGTAGGAGAGAGGTTTTTATGAGTTTACAAACAGTTTCTTAATTATCAAAATTCTCGATCTTTAATATCCTTAAATAAAGGGAAATTAACCTATAGAAATGGAACCAATATAAAAACCTAACCCCCCTGCCCCCTTCCCTACAAGGGAAGAGGGGTTTCAAAACCTCTCTCCTTGTAGGAGAGAGGTTTTTATGAGTTTACAAACAGTTTCTTAATTATCAAAATTCTCGATCTTTAATATCCTTAAATAAAGGGAAATTAGCCTATAGAAGCTGATGTAAAAGATTAAAATTAACTTTCTCAAAAAAACAATGAGTAACAGAATACTTAGGAATCGTTATCAAATTATCTCTGAGTTAGGAAAGGGTGGTTTTGGAAAGACTTATTTAGCAGTTGATTTAGACTTACCTAATAATCCTCAATGTGTGGTTAAACACCTAGCTCCTTCTGATCCACGACCAAAAGTTTTTCAAATTGCTAAAACTTTATTTGATAAGGAAGCAATAACATTACAAAGCCTGGGAGAACATCCTCAAATACCCAGGTTATTTGCCTACTTTGAAGAAGACAAACAATTTTATTTAGTGCAAGAATTTGTTAAAGGTTATGACTTAACAAAAGAGATTTACTCTGCCAAACAGTTTAGCGAAAATGAGGTAGTCAAACTATTAATTGAAATCTTAGAAATTTTAAAATATGTCCATGAGCAAAACGTAATTCATCGTGACATAAAACCTCAGAATATTATGCGGAGAGAATTTGATGACAAAATAGTTTTAATTGATTTTGGAGCAGTCAAAGAAATTAAAGGATTAACCGTAACAACTGAAGGTAATACAACTATTACTATAGCTGTGGGAACTCCTGGATATATGCCTCTTGAACAAGCAGCAGGTAAACCTAAATTTTGTAGTGATATTTATGCTGTCGGAATGATAGCTATCGAAGCATTAAGTGGAATTAAAGCTGGTAAATTACAAGAAAATAAATCTACAGGTGAAATTATCTGGAGAAACCAAGCTAATGTGAGTGAAAAATTAGGTAGAGTTTTAGATAAAATGGTTGCTGATTATTGGAGGCATCGTTATCAAAATATTGATGAGATCATAACTGAATTAGGAAAAATTAGTAATAAACCTCTCTGGGAATTAAGATTTAACAAATTTTTGAGCAGGGTTTCAACTGAATTATCAGAGCAGTTTAATAATAATGTAAATAATCAATTACATTATTCCATATCAAAACAACCAACGGCTTTGATTTCAAATCATGGAGTAGACTATACTAAATTGCGTAATTTATTAGCAACACAAAAGTGGAAACAGGCAAATTGGGAAACAAATATAATTATGCAAAAAGCAGCCAAAACAAGATGGCTAGTGAAATTTTTGGGAATATTTGGTTGTGGATTAAGTTCTCAGAATATAAAACAAATTTCTTGTAATGAATTGCAAACTATTGACCAACTTTGGCAAGAATATAGTAATGGGAAATTTGGATTTAGTGTACAAAAGCAAATTTACTTGAATACCGGAAATAATCCTTTAGAATTTACCAAACCAACTTATAAACAATTTGCTGAAAAAATTGGATGGAAACTACAGCGAAATAAAGGACTTTTGGGGGGATGGTTATTGTACTGTAATTTAATCTTTAACAGCAAAGCTCCTAGAGGACATCTACCAGTATTAATAACTTCAAAAATTGGATTTTGGTCTGTATGTTTTGGGTTTGCTTTTTGTTCTATGATAGTCAGTCTGTTTACTATTTATAGTTATTTAGTTTTAAATTTGTATTACATATATGGTGGTTTAATTAATAGTTTGTTTGTGATTTTAAAGGCACAACACAAATATGGTGCTTTGATTGGTCGTGGAATTTTTCTTGTTTTACTATTTATTATCTTTGTTGCGATTTTGTTATTTTTAATTTGGGTTGGTAGAATAATTAGGCTTAATTATTTAATAAGAAGGCGTTGGCATTTGTCAAATTCTCATTCATATTTTTGCTTTCTTTCACACAGACTTGATGAATGTAACATAGAATAGTTTAAGTCATCTAGATAAAAAAATATTAAGAGTGACTTTTTTTAATTATTTTAGTTAAAATATTAAAATAAAAATTCAATAAAAAAACTCACAAAGTTAGAATCAAAAAAATATGGCCAACCTCACAATTAATGATTTACCTGATGAATTAATGGCAAAAATCAAACAATTAGCTAATCAAAATAATTGCAGCTTAAACCAACAAGTTATTGTAATCTTAAAAGAACTTTTGCAAGATGAAAAACCAAAATTGCTGACTTCCCAAAATACAGATACCACTCAGCAAAAAAGACGCAAATCAGTTCCCCAACTTATAGCCAGAATCGAAAATATTCACAAAGAATTACCTACAGATATAGAATGGCTCGACAGTACAAAATTAATTAGAGAAGATAGGGATAACCGATGACAAATTCTTTGAAATATGTTGTAGATGCAAGTGTAGGAATTAAACAATTTCTTCCTAATCCATTACTGGGTAAAACAAAACAATTATTTGCCAATCTTAGCTATTCAACCATTGAAATTTAGGTTCCCGATTTATTTTATGTAGAATCTACCAATACTCTTTGGAAATACATCCGGGCGGGGCAATTAACATCGAGACAAGTGCAAGAATATTTATCTGTACTTAAAATGTATCCCTTACAAGTAGTTTCGACTGTTGAGTTAATAGAAATTGCTGTTAATATTGCTGTTGCTCATAACATTTATGTCTACAATGCTACTTACGTTACTTTATCTGAAAATGTCAAAGCTCCTTTGCTTACTCTAGACAAAAAACTTTTTAATAGTCTCAAAGATACCTCCTACAATATCTGTTTGTTTGAGGATTTTTATTTTCCTGATTTTTCCTAAAAAGGAAATATTTTAGCATTTTTTAAGGGCGAGGTTTTGTTTAATTAAAATTATCATAACTTTCAAATTAATAAACTTCATCATGGGAGCCAATATCAATCAAAACAATCAAAGACTCTTCTGCATCTTCATCCTCAGTAAAAGTAAATATAATACAACAATCATACCCAACTGAACAAGACTATAAATTATGCAAAAAATTGTCCTTACTAGATGGAGAGGCGATCGCCTGTGAAAGTTGAGAAGAGTTAGAACTAAAGATATCTTTTTGAGCAGATGGCCCCCTTTACTGCAATGCTTTTGGGTGTGGTTTTCCTGTATTTCATTTAAAATGATCGAATAATTAAAGAATAAATTGGCCTGACAATATTTAAAAAATTAAACTACCATAACTTGTTTTCTAACTCCTAACTCCTGAAAATTGATATAAATTCATCAAAAAAATAATGACTAACAAAACACTTAGACACCGCTATAAAATTTTATCAGAGTTAGGCAAAGGTGGTTTCGGTACTACTTATTTAGCTACCGATCTAGACCTTCCTAATCATTCTCAATGTGTGGTTAAACAACTAGCTCCATCTGACCCCCGACCACAAGTTTTTCAAATTGCTAAAACTTTATTTAAAAAAGAAGCAATAACATTACAACGTCTGGGAGAAAATTCTCAAATTCCTAGATTATTTGCCTACTTTGAAGAGGGCGGACAATTTTATCTTGTTCAAGAATTTATTCAAGGTAACGATCTAACAAAAGAGATTTTTCCAGGGGAAAAAATTAGTGAAGAACAAGCGATTCAATTATTAACTGAAATCTTAGAAGTTTTAAAGTATGTACATCAACAAAATGTAATTCATCGTGACTTAAAACCTCAGAATATTATGCGGAGAAAATCTGATGGAAAAATTGTCTTAATTGACTTTGGAGCTGTCAAAGAAATTAAAGGGTTAACCGTAACAACTGGAGGTCATACAACTCACACAATAGCAGTAGGAACTCCTGGATATATGCCCAGCGAACAAGCAGCAGGTCAACCGAGGTTTTGTAGCGATATTTATGCTGTGGGAATGATGACTATTGAAGCATTAACAGGAACGCCAGCAAGTCGATTACCTAAAGACGAGTCAACTGGTGAACTTATCTGGAAAAACCAAGTTAATGTCAGTCAAAAATTGGGTATAGTTCTAGATAAAATGGTTGCCGATTATTGGAGACATCGTTATCAAAATATTGATGAAATAATGGTGGAATTAAATGATGATAATTATGTGAATAGTCAATCTCAGCTAGAAACTGTTTTAATACATAAAAATCAGGTTAATAATCAACAACCGACTATTCCTCCTTCTGCTTCACCGTCATTTACCCCACAACCTTCAGCAATTCCACCCCGAAGTTGGGTCAAAATAGGCTTAGGTATTGCTGGAAGTGCTATTCTTGCTGGTATTATTATTATTCCTAATATTCTTAGGCAAAAAGAAACATCTTCACCATCACCTCCACCTACCCTCAACGATCAAGAGCAGGAAAAACTGTTACCACCACCATTACCACCCCTACCACCACTACCACCTACCCCTAACAATCCCAAAATAAAAATTAGAGAAAAACTTCTCAGCAAGGGGGAAAAATTTTCACCTTCACCAACCCGCAATAGTATCTCCTACGCCAAAAATATTTCCGAAATTAACACCCTTACTGGTCATAATGACTGGGTGCGTTCTGTTGCCATCAGTCTAGATGGACAGACTATTGTTAGTGGTAGCTATGACAAAACCATCAAGGTCTGGGATTTAGCAACTGGTAGTCTCAAGAGGACTATATCTAGTAATAGTGATCAAGTTTTGTCAGTAGCCATTAATCCTAATAAAAAAACTATTGTTAGTGGTAGCGCTGACGGCACTATTCAGGTTTGGGATTTAGCAACAGGAACTCTCAAAAGCACTATTACTGCTCACAGTAATGCTGTTTATTCTGTTGCAGTTAATCCTGAAAACCAGAATATTATTAGTGGTAGTGCTGACGGCACAATTAAGGTTTGGGATTTAGCAACAGGAACTCTCAAAAGCACTATTACTGCTCACAGTAACGCTGTTTATTCTGTTGCCATCAGCTCAGGTGGGGACACTGTTGTTAGTGGTAGTGCTGATGGTACGATTAAGGTTTGGGATTTAACAAGAGGAGACCTCAAAGCTACTCTCACCGATCATAACGACCAAGTTTATTCTGTTGCTATCAGCTCAGATGGGGGCACTGTTGTTAGTGGTAGTGCTGACGGTACAATTAAGGTTTGGGATTTGGCATCGGGTAATCTTAAACAGACTCTCACTGGTCATAGTAACGAAGTTTGGTCTGTTGCTATCAGCTCAGATAATAAAACTATTGTTAGTGGTAGTGAAGACAAGACTATCAAAATTTGGGATTTGGCAACTGGTAATCTCAAAGACACTCTCACTGGTCATCAATGGGTGGTTACATCTATTGCCATCAGTACAGATGGGCAGAATATTATTAGTGGTAGCGATGACAAAACTATTAAAGTCTGGACTGGATTAAACGCAGATTACTCTAAACTAGAAAAGCTACTTGCAGAAGGAAAGTGGAAAGAAGCAGATATGGAAACAGAAAATATTATGCTTCAAGTTGCCAACCGAAAATCTGAAGCATGGTTAGACAATGTTTCAATCTCTAAATTTCCTTGTTCAGACCTCAAAAAAATAGACCAAGTTTGGGTAGAAAAGTCTAATGGATCTTTTGGTTTCAGTGTACAAAAACCAATCTATTTAGAAACAGGAAATAAGCCAAGAAATTTTCAAGAGGAAGCTTATAAACTTTTTGGTAAAACTGTTGGATGGTATCAAAATGAGAACTGGTTAAAATATGATCAGCTAGCCTTTGATTTTCCCGAAAATTCACCAAAAGGTCATCTTCCCGCCCCCCATCGTCAAAGAACAAGTGCTGCACTTGCTCCCTATCATTATCTGATGGATCAACTAATAAAATGTAATTTGTAATTAAAATTTCCTGTAGTTAAACTACATTGTACATTGTAAGATTAGTTACTAGGAGTAATAAGCTAATTATAAAATTCAATAAATAGTAATAGTTTTCCCTATTCCCTACTCCCTAATCCCTACTCCCTTAATTAATGAATTTACCAATTATTTATCATTCTAATTATGTTGCACCTATGCCATCTGGTCATCGCTTTCCGATGGCAAAATTTAAACTACTTTATGAAATGTTATTGGCAGATGGAGTGACAAATAAATCCCATTTTTTTACCCCTAATTTACCACCTTTAGAATGGATAGAATTAGTACATCATCGCGACTATATAGAAGGGTATTGTAACGGCACTTTAGACCCAAAAGCACAAAGACGCATCGGTTTACCCTGGAGTCAACCATTAGCAAATCGAACTTGTATTGCTGTGGGTGGTGCAATATTAACGGCACAGTTAGCACTGAAACATGGTTTAGCTTGCAATACTGCTGGTGGTACTCATCATGCGTTTCCTAGTTATGGCTCTGGGTTTTGTATTTTTAACGATTTAGCGATCGCTGCTCGTGTCATCCAAAAATTAGGATTAGCCAAAAAAATTCTCATTGTAGATTTAGATGTGCATCAGGGAGACGGCACTGCCTGGATATTTCAAAACGATCCTACTGTATTTACATTTTCCATGCACTGTGGTATTAATTTTCCCAGTAGAAAACAAATTAGCGATTTAGATGTACCTTTGCCGGAGGGAATGGATGACGATCGCTACTTACAAAGTTTAGCAGAATATTTACCAGATTTGCTGTCAGAAGTCAAGCCTGATTTGGTCTTGTATGATGCAGGAGTCGATACCCATATCCATGATGCTTTGGGAAAATTAGCCTTGACAGATACAGGAATATTTCGGCGAGAGATGCAAGTATTGAGTACCTGTGTAGGAGCAGGTTATCCCGTCGCTTGCGTTATTGGTGGCGGGTATACTAAGGATATGAGTTCGTTAGTTTACACTCATTCATTATTGCATCGTGCTGCCAGAGATGTTTTTCAGCAATATCGACTGTGAAAATTGATGGGGTGTTGGGGAGGTGGGGAGGTGGGGGGATGGGGAGATTCGCAGGAAGCACAATTTTCTGTATTTCATATAAACCTTAAACTTAATAAACTTCATCGTGACTTCCTATATTTAACAATAAAATAGCTTCTTCCTCCTCTTCAGGTTCTTGAACAAACTCAAAGATAATTCGATAACTATAATCTACAGAACAAGACCAACAACCCGCTAAATCTCCCCTTAATTTATGGGTTCGTAAACTGGGGTGAAACGGATCTTCTACTAACTGCCGTAGAGTCTGCTCAATTAATAAACGTAGTTGAGGATTTTTGCGGACTAGACTCTTAAAAGAACGCAGTGATTTAGCACTCCAAGCAACTTTCATTAATCTTCATCCAAATCTGCTAAAAAATTATCTACAGTTCCAAACTGAACCTTTCCTTTTTTATAATCCTGTCTCACCTCAGAAATTTCTTCTCCTAATTGTCTTCTGCGCTCCTGAGACAAACGTTTTTTGAGAATATCGAGCAAAATTTCTCGATCCTCTAAAGAAAATTTTTCTACTTTTTCTATTACTTCCTGAAAATCAGAAGTTTGATGATACTCGTTCATAATCTAAAGCTAATTTTTACTAAATTGTATAACTTATGGGCAAGTCAGAAGTCAGATAAGCACTAATTAAGCCTTTGTTTGTAGTTTTGCTTTAGCCCAAAGATATAGGGGGCTAAAGCCCAACTACGAGCCTGATTATGTTTTACCAAACTATTATACCCTAAAAAAATCAAGCAACGCCTGAGTTGTTTCCTCTGGCGCTTCCTCCGGCACAAAATGTCCGCAAGGCAAAGCTTTACCGCGCACATCTACTGCCCTTTCTCGCCAGGTTTCCAATACATCATAACATTTTTCCATGACTCCCAACCCTCCCCACAATACCAATAACGGACATTGTATTTTGCTGTCAATATCTGCTTCATCATGCTCCAAGTCAATAGAAGCAGCAGCACGGTAGTCTTCACAAGTGGCATGAATACTCGCGGGTTCACTAAAACAACGAACATATTCTGCTATGGCAGTCTCAGTGAAACCTGCTTGGTTAGCACTCCACTGTTTTAGTTTGCTCTCTAAATAAAAAGCAGGATCGGAACCGATGAGACGTTCGGGAATATTGTTAGGTTCGAGGAGAAAAAACCAGTGGGAGTAAGCAGTAGCTAGTTGCTGGTTAACTGTTTGAAAAATTTTTCTCGTGGGTACAATGTCTAGCACTGCTGCTTTTTCCACACAGTCGGGGCGATCAAGTAAAAGGCGATGGAGAACTCTACCGCCGCGATCGTGACCTGCTGCTAAGAATTTTGGGAAACCCAGAGCTGCCATTACTTCTACTTGGTCTTGGGCGGTGACTCTTTTGGAATAGGTAATATGTTGGGGGTCGGAGGGTGGTTTGTCGCTGTCGCCGTAACCCCGTAAGTCTGTACAAATGACGGTGAAATGTTGGGCAAGGGTAGGGGCGACTTTGTGCCACATAATGTGGGTTTGAGGATAGCCGTGTAATAGTAGTAGTGGGGGGCCGTCTCCGCCTTTTGCTAAATTAATGGTGACATTGGAAGTGGTGATTTTCTGATAGGTAAATTGTTCAAACATAAGAATTTAGTCTGGTGATATAGATAGTAATTTTTCTATATTAATAATAAGTGAAAATTCAACTTATTTATAACGATTTAGTCTATACTAAAATTATATAATAGACCAAATAATTTATAGTAAAATGAGTCAATTATTAGAATCATTTCGTGAAGCTTATAGAAATATGCAACTTCTGCCACTGTTGGAAGAATCAGAACTAAAAAAGTTTTGGGTTGAATATGGCACTGAAACTATGGAAGAGTTGGAACAACTGGTGGAAGATAGTCCTGATGGAGATAGTAAAATAATTTTTGCTGGTCATCGCGGATGTGGCAAGTCTACTCTTTTAGCAAAATTTGGTCGGCAGATGGCAGATAGATATTTTGTAGTACTTTTCTCTATCTCTGACTCCATAGAAATGTCCGATGTTAATCATATTAATATTCTGTTCGCGATCGCTGTTCGGTTGATGGATGAAGCAGATAAGCAACAGATAAAAATTAAGGATTCTACAAAAGAACCATTTTATAAATGGTTTGCCAAGCACACTAGAACAGAAATTAAAGAATTTAAAGCTGAAACTGGTGCGGGTTTTAACTTGTTTGAAATTATTAGTGGGAAGTTAAAAGCTGATGCTAGTGTTAGAGAGGACATTAAACAAGAATTCGGTCGGAAAATATCTGATTTAATTGCTAGAATTAATGAAATTGCTGCTGTAGTTCAGAATGCCTCTAAAAAAGAAATTTTAGTGGTTATTGATGACTTGGATAAAATAGATTTGGGTGTAGTGCGACAGATTTATATAGAACATATTAAAGCATTATTTCAACCCAATTTTAGAATTATTTTTACTGTTCCTATTTCAGCTCTGCGGGAAGTAGCAATCGAAGCAACTTTAAGGACAGAAACTAATAATGAAATTCTGATAATGCCAGTTTATAAATTATTTAAACAGGGAGAACGTTACTTAACTAATTCTGTGCCAATACAAGAACCTGTAGCCAGGTTGACTGATGTAATCTCTAAACGCATTTCTAGAGAATTAATTGAGCCAGAAACTGTCGAGAGAATTATTATTTTTAGTGGCGGAGTATTGCGGGAGTTAGTCAGAATTACTAATGAATGTTGTCGGATTTGTCTGCGGTTAATTCGACGCAAACCAGATGATTTAGAGATAAAAATTAATGCTGAGGTGCTAGAGGAAGCAATAACTAAGATTAGGATTGATTTTGATACTAGAATTGGAAAGGCAGACTATGAAGTTTTAGAGCAAACTTATCAAGAGTTTACACCAAATGACCCTAAAGAGCAAAGGTTTTTGGATTTATTGCATGGGTTATATGTGCTAGAATATCGTAATTCTAAACTTTGGTATGATGTTCACCCGATTGTTACAGAACTTTTACAAGAAAAAGGAAGAGTTTAATGGATAATGGATAATTGATAATTAATAACAATTTATTAAAGAGATGGAAGGGTTTAATCCCCCAAACCCCCCTTTGAAAGAGGGGAGCTTAAGAGTAAATGTAGGTTGGGTAGAACGATAGTGAAACCCAACATATTCCTTATTGTTGTTGAGTCCTGATTGTTGTTGGGTTACCCTTACGGGAAGCAAGCTACGATACCTCAACCCAACCTACGCCTGAAAAAGCTGTTTGTGGTTGGGCTTTGTCATTGTATAACCTAAACTTTTATTGAAAAAATAAATATGACAGAATTGCTAGAAAATCTGGAAAATGAAAACAATTATGACGATCTAATTGTTTCTATTCAGGCAAATTATCAACAATTAAATCTTCTGATTGCTGTTTGTGATGATAGTGAATATCGAGACCAAATAATTCAAAAGTATGAAACAGAATTATCCCCCGATCTTCCTTGCTATCGAGTCCAGATACCAAGGGGTGAACCGAGTCTGAGGGCGGCTCTTGCTTCGGTGGTGGAAAATGATGAATATTTGCAGGCAGGAAACCAAGCTGTGATTACTGTTACAGGTGTGGATGGATTGGGTTTTTTGACTTTTGATAAGGAAGGAAAGGAAAAATCGGAACAGGATAAGTTTTTAGGTTATTTACAGTGGACGCGGGAAGCTTTGCGACATTTTCCCTTTTCTATTGTCTTGTGGATGACGTTGCAAATGGAACGAAGTATGAGTAAAAGAGCACCTGATTTTCGGGCATGGTGCAAGGGTGTATTTCGGTTTGTTTCTTTTCCGAAAAAGGCTCTTCCTAAACAGGATATTGATTTTTTGCGTCCGGTTTTGGGTGATTTGCGTCCGGTTTTGCTTGAGAGGTGGGATGAGGTAGATGACGACGATCCTCATTTTTTGCCAGTGGCAGATTTGCAGGAGTTGATTTCTGATATTGAACGGGAAAAGGGGGAGAAGGATGTTAGTTTGGTGACTTTGTATGGGAGTTTGGGAAAGATTTTTGCTCGACGGGTGGAACGTGGAGAATATGAAAATTATCAGGAGGAGACAGAATTAGCGATTAAATATTTTCAGAAGGCAATAGCTTTGCAGCAAGAGTTGGGTTTGGAGGAAGGTTTAGCAAGGAACCTCAACAACCTAGCAGCATTATATTATTCTCAAGGGAAATACGATGCAGCAGAACTTTTGTTTAAACAAGTCATCGAAATAGACAAAATCGCCCTACCCGAAAATCATCCCTCTCTTGCCACTGAACTCAACAACCTGGCTTTGTTATATGAATCTCAAGGGAAATACGAGGCAGCAGAACCTTTGTTGAAACAAGCTATAGAAATCTATAAAATTGCCCTGCCTGAAAATCATCCCGACTTTGCCACCCTCCTTAGCAACCTGGCAGAATTATATCGCTCTCAAGGGAAATACAAAGCAGCAGAAACCTTGTTTAAACAAGCTATAGAAATCATCAAGGTTACTCTACCTCATAATAATCCTGACCTTGCCACTTTCCTCAACAACCTAGCAACATTATATTATTCTCAAGGGAGATACGAAGCAGCGGAACCCTTATTTAAAGAAGCTGTAGAAGTCTTCAAGGTTACTCTACCTCCTAATCATCCCTATGTTGCAGCCCTCCTAAGCAACCTGGCACAATTATATCATTCTCAAGGAAAATACGAAGCAGCAGAACCCTTGTTTAAACAAGCTATAGAAATCATCAAAGTTACTCTACCTCCTAATCATCCTGACCTTGCCACCCTTCTCAACAACCAGGCTTTATTATATCATTCTCAAGAGAAATACGAAGCAGCAGAACTTTTGTTGAAACAAGCCATAGAAATCATCAAAGTTACTCTACCTGCTAACCATCCACAACGCGCCATCCAACTCAAAAACCTAGCAGGATTATATTATTATCAAGGGAAACACGAAGCAGCAGAACTTTTGTACAAACAATCTATCCAAATCGACAAAATTACCCTACTTGAAAATCATCCCGACTTTGCCACCCACCTTAACAACCTGGCTTTATTATATAATTCTCTGATTTTATTATATAGTTATCTGGCTTTATTGTATAGTTCTCAAGGGAAATACGAGGCAGCAGAACTTTTGTACAAAGTTGTATTAGATATGTTTGAACAAACATTAGGTGAGGAACATCCTGATACTCAGACTGTGCGAGAGAATCTTGAACTTTTTCGGCAACAACAAAAGAGCAAGACAGGAATTTTGTCACGGATGTACGGATGGTGGAAAAGGATAACTGATAACTTGTCGATCTAACCTCTGAAGTTTCATTATTTGATTTGAACTATTGTATAATTGTCGTTATTATACCGATTTTTTTCAAAATCATGGAAGAGATATTTAACAATTTATTATCCCATAAAAACGTCAAAATTAATAAAATAATTTCACCCCCTAATTTTGTCAGTGAAGAGTTTATCCAAGAGGAAGATGAATGGGTAATCTTGCTGCAAGGTTCTGCTGTATTAGAAGTCAATCAAACAACAACAAAATTAGTCAAAGATAGTTATATTTTTATCCCGGCAAAAACTCCACATAAAATCATATCAACTGATGCAAATATAGAAACAATTTGGCTAGCAATTCATATTTATTAATCTGTAGGATGGACAAATAATAATTACTCTAGATTAATCATCAACTTTTTGATATTTGTCCACCTGAGCAGAAAGAGCGATCGCTACTTAGTATAACCAATTCAAGAAAAGATACCAAATGGGTTCTATACAGATTATGGGATAGTGTGATACTAAATATTTAAAGTGTTCTTATTTTTGCAGTTTTGGAGTTTGGGAAGTATGGTGCTATCAACAGAGTATGATATCAAATCCGATAGTAAAAGCACATTTTTCAAATTCCCCCACTCCCCTACTCCCCCACTCCCCTACTTAATTAACGGACTACCATGATGATGAATCAAATACCAATTTCCTCCCATCCGTTCAAAAATATTTGTTGCCATTGACTGAGCTTTTATTCTCCTCCCTCCATTCACTTGCATTAAATTTTCCACCAAAATAACATAACCAATATCCCCATTAATTTCCGTCGTAATCACATCAAGATCGATTTCAATATAATCAGTATTTTTAAAGATTAAATCCCACGAACTACGAATCTTATCAAAACCACGAATGGCATCACGGCCTGGATGGATACAAACTGTGTTAATACCCTTGGACAAAATGCTATCTAAAGCTACAATGTCCCGTTTCTCGAAAGCTCGATAAAATGCTTGATTTGCTGCTAAAAGTGCTTGGTTTTCGTCAGTCATTTCCGTTATTAGTTGTTAGTTATCAGTAGCTCCGGCCTTCAAAGGGGCAGGAAACCTTATTACTTGATTATAAAACTTTGGACTTTAGATAGACAATAACTGTTATGATCGAGATAAAATAAGTTGATAGCTGACGGCTAAATGCTGACAGCTAAATGCTGACTAAATTATTTCCCTAATAGACTATGGAAACAACAGAAAAAAAATCTTCTAACATATTTCAGAAAATGTTTAACATTACCATCATTTTATTAGTAGTTGTTGCTATTGTTGTCGGCATCAATATTGCTACTGCTGGAAAATTGACTTTATTTGCCGGCACCACACCTGATAATTTGGGTGTATATTCTGGACGACTTGCACCTTGCCCCAGTAGTCCAAATTGTGTCAGTAGTTACAGTCAAGATGCACAACATGGTATAGCTTCTCTGGGTTATGACTCTGAACCGGAAATAGCGATCGCTAACCTCAAACAAATAATTGAATCAATGCCTCGTACTAATATTGTTAAGGAAGAGGAAAATTATTTATATGCTGAGTTTACCAGTAAAATTATGGGATATGTAGATGATGTGGAATTTTATGTAGATGCAGAAGCTAATGCTATTCAAGTACGTTCCGCTTCCCGTTTAGGAGAAGGTGATTTAGGTGTTAACCGGGAACGAGTCGAAACTATTAGGGAAAAACTGAACGAACTCAAAACTAATACATAGCAAGGGTTATTTCAGTTATCAGTTATCAGTTAGCCTCCTGGGTCGTAACTGCGTTAACAGTTAGCCTCCTGCGGAGGAACTGCGTTAACAGTACCCCTAGCTGTTTGCGCAGCATGACCTAGGAAAGCAAGAGGCTTGAAATACTGAATTCTCTTTTTTTATCCCCTTAAAAGGGGAGGCTTTGTACCAGGATTTTTCGGTAAAAAAACCTAACCCCCCAACCCCCTTCCCTGGTAGCGAAGGGGGAGTTTCTCCCCTCTCCTGCCAGGAGAGGGGTTGGGGGAGAGGTCTATAATTATTCATTTTCTAATAGACATCTCCAACAATAAAAAATAAAATCAATTATCGAACATAAATCATTAATTATTTCCCTCTCCATCCCTATTCCCTATTCCCTATTCCCTATTCCCTATTTGCAATGACAAACAAAATTTTAGCACTTGATTTCGGCGGCACAAAATTAGCAGCAGCAGTCATCAATGCTGGCGAAAGAGACTGGCAAAATTACCAAAAAACTTTTTCACCACCTAATGCTTCTGCTCAAACAGATATTGAAATTATCCGAACCCTTTCCCACAATTTGCTCAAAGGAGAAAAACCTGCTGCTATCGGGGTAAGTTTTGGGGGTCCGGTTGATGCCACTACAGGTACAGTTCGTCTATCTCACCATGTCAAAGGTTGGGAAAATATTCCCCTACAGGAAATCTTAGCAACAGAATTTAACGCTCCCACTGTAGTTGATAATGATGCTAATGTAGCAGCAGTGGGAGAACATCGTTTTGGTGCTGGCCAGGGTTATGAGAATTTACTTTATATTACTGTGAGTACGGGGGTGGGTGGCGGTTGGATTCTTAATGGCAAACCTTGGCACGGTGCGCAAAGTATGGCAGGAGAAATAGGTCATGTCACCGTCGATCCAGCTGGTCCCCTTTGTCTTTGTGGGAAGCGGGGTTGTGTAGAAACGTTTGCATCAGGTCCTTATATTGCAAAACAGGTAAAGGAATGGTTGCAAAATAAACCAACAGAAGGAAAAATTTTGCGGGGTTTAGTAAATAATGAGATCGAAACGATAACTGCTCAAAAGGTTAGTGAGGCAGCTATTCAAGGTGATGAGCTTGCTATTCAAGGAATTTCGTTAGCTGGTTGGGCGTTAGGAGTGGGTATTGGTAATGTAGCTAATTTAGTGAATCCCGAACGGTTTCTTTTAGGTGGTGGAGTGACGAAGGCGGGTAAGTTATTATGGGAAACTGTGCAACGGGTAGCTAGAGAAACTGCTTTACCGGAGGTGAGTTTTGAAATTGTACCTGCTGCATTAGGTGATGAAGCGCCGTTGTGGGGAGCGGTGGCGTTAGCAGAGAATTTACATGAAAGATGTCACAATTAAAAAGCGTTTCCTGACTGAATACTCCGCAAACAGCAGTTCAGCAATCAGCGGTTAGCTTGTTTTGATAATTTCGTAACAAGAAACCGGATTTGTGGGAGTTTACAGCGCTTTTCAGTTGAGTAGACCACTAAATTCATTGTCAGGAGTCAGGAGTCAGGAGTCAGGAGTCAGGAGTTATACCAATTCCCAAAAGTAACGCTATACTTAGACAATACTTCAGTTATTAATTAATTAACACAGTAAAAATAACTTCTTCCATAATTATTAGCCAGTTAATGTTAATTATTCTTGTGTTTACTTCTCCCCTAACCTCCCACACTCCCCACACTCCCCCACCTAATCAAATATAGCAAGATTTTTGAGAAATGGTATTAGGAGGTAGGAGGTAGGAGTTAGTATCATTGTGGTTTATTGATATGAAAACCGCTGTAATGTTAATATTGTAGGGCATTTAATACAAACCCGGTTTCTCTGCTTTTTTATGCCAAATTAGTATTTAATTAGAGTGACAAAATGATTGTTTATCAAGTTCGTTTACTTAACTCAGAAATTGGTTTAGATAGAACTATTGAAGTACCAGAAGATGAGTATATATTAGATATTGCTGAAGATTATGGAATTCTTTTACCTTATGGATGTAGGCAAGGAAATTGTTCTGGTTGTTTGGGCAAATTAGTAAGTGGTGAAGTTGACCAAAGTGAGCAAAAGTTTTTGCGTTCTGAGGAAAAAAAAGCTGGTTATATTCTTACTTGTGTAACTATTCCTTTGTCTGATTGTACTGTCTATACTCATCAAGAACAGGTTTTATATAAATCTTCTCTTTATAAGCATGATAAATAGATTTATTTACGAAAATTCGGTTTCTTATCAAGGTTATTTGATTATTCCTTATGTATTAGCGATCGCCAACGATAATCCTATTTATTCATATAAGTTATTATCTGAGTTAGGGCATAAAGGAAATTTCCACCTAGGGGAAAATCCTACAGGTTTTTATACTAATAGCCTTGAGAAAATAATTAAAGTTGCTCAATCCCATTTGTATGAAAATTCAGATGTGAAATCTCATGGTGATTATTTTAAGTTGAGATATGTTTATGATGATGATTTAATTATTATTCATCAAGAAGGTGATAAGTTTTTTTACGACCATTATAAACCTGATAGTTTGAATAATATTGCTGCTCCGAAAATTTTTCAGTCTGAATATGAATGTATTAATTGGGTAAAAGCTGGATTGGATAGAGCTAAAACAAAAGATTAATTTGCGTTGCATAATCTAGACATGAATTATCAAGATTCACCCTCTTTTACTAAGTAGGTGAGCATCAATAAACGCAACAAGTGTAGGGCGGGTTTTGAAGATTAAATTGGAAATATCAAGGCTTTCGGTTAAACCCGCCCCTACAATACCCCCTAATATGAAATACGTTAATTTTTGCTACCAAAGATTGATAGAGAGATGGGGAGATTCGTCAGTAGCACAAATTTTTGTATTTCATATAAGTATAAAAACAAATAATTAATATTACCAAATTTATTGAATAATTATTAAATACTTAGCTTTTTCTAAAGTTGAGTTAAACAATCAAAAAGTTCTTTATTAAATAAGATAAACAAGATTGTAATAAAATGTAAATTAAGTTCTCCTAGAAAACTGCAATATGCCACAATTATAGAGAAAGTAAATTTATAACTTAACTAAAAAGAAACAGACAGTAAAAATCAGGTAAATATAGCCTATATTTTCAGAATAAAATACCAATAACAGTAAGCTTAGGGAAATTTAGATATGAAAACTGCCACAAAAGATATTAAAAACAAAGATTCTCAACAAGCAAAAAAAGGTAATCCCAGTGGTGATAAACGCTTCAAACAGTTAGATATGACAATGAAGCGGAATCAATCTTTAGTTGCAAGAATATCGGCGGATGTTGCCGGATTTTATATTAGGCTTTTTAGGTCTGGAAAAAGTACAAGGTTTTCGTTCTAGGGATATCAAAAAGTGAAGATTTTGGGTTGACACCAGGCAGAAAAATCAAGGGATAATTCTAACTCCTGTCTCCTCGCTCCCATACCCATTCCTCCTGACTCCGTACGGAAGTTCGCATTTTTGTTATGCAACGTCCCTACCTCCTGACTCCTACCCTCATCCATAAGACTTTTTCAGCAAACCCTAATTATTAATTATTGAAGTTATACAACTACTAGGTTATGACTTTTGAAGATATTAATAGTTCTTTCTAATAATTCATCTGAAGGAGGTTCTGTTGTTTTGAGTTGATAATCATATCCTAATTGTTCCCATTTGTATTCTCCCATTTTATGAAAGGGTAAAACTTCGACTCTTTCAACATTATCAAAAGGCTCAATAAATTTAGCTAATCCAGTTACATTATCAATAGGATCTGTCAAGTCAGGAACTAACACAAATCTTATCCATGTTGGCTTATGAATTTCGTTGAGATACCGAGCAAAATTAAGGGTTGGTTCCAGAGAAACGTTAGTTACTTTCTGGTAAATTTTTGGATCGAAAGATTTAATATCTAATAATACCAAATCTGTATATTCTAAAACAGGTTTAGCAACGTTTAAATTGACATATCCCGATGTATCTAAGGCAGTATGAATTCCTATCTGGCGACATCTTTGAAAAATTTCTGTGACAAATTCAGGCTGCATCAAAGGTTCGCCACCAGTGACAGTGACACCACCACCAGAAAATTTAAAGTAAGACTGATATTTTTCAATTTCTAAAATTAATTCATCAACAGACATTGACTTGCCATTTTCCGTATGACGACAATCAGCATTATGGCAGTATAAACACCTTAAGGGACAACCTTTAGTAAAAATAACAAATCGAATTCCTGGGCCATCAACCGTTCCACAAGTCTCTATTGAATGAATAATGCCTGTCGATCCTATTTGATTATTCATAATTCAATGAAAATTGAAAATATTTTATTATTAAAGAGGGAGTAGTAGGGACGTTTTGCTGCGCAACATGTTTGCGGAGCATTCCGGAACGGAAAACGCATTTTTGTTATACAACGTCTGTACAGAGTAGGTGGAAATAATTGATGGTTTCTGTGCGATGATTGATTTTATTTTTTTTATTTTTGGATATGTGTAATCACCACAATAACATAGCCATAAGAAATGATTCGTGAAAAAAACTGTAGGGGTTTGCTCTTTTCATCCCATTTGCATTTGGGTTTGGAGACCAAACCCCTACAATACTCTGAGGCGTTGCTGAATTAAGGGATGAATATAAGGAACGGGCAAGATGCCCATTCCACAAGACTATTAAAATCATCCCCCATTTATGCAAAGCCTACTCTGAGTCTCCTGACTCCTAACTCTTATACAAAACTACCACAGCATAAGTTTACAGTTGATTGTGGAATGTTCGATTAATAACATCCAATTGTTGTTCGCGACTCAGTTTAATGAAGTTAACTGCATAACCTGATACTCGAATAGTCAACTGAGGATATTCTTCAGGGCGGTTCATTGCATCTAGTAAGGTTTCTTTATTGAGAACGTTAATATTGATATGATGCCCCGTGTCGTGGAAATAACCATCTAACATTCCTACCAAGTTGTTGACTTTGCCATCGTCATTTTTGCCGAGTGCTTGAGGCACAATAGAGAAGGTGTATGAAATCCCATCTTTAGCGTTTTCATAAGGTAATTTGGCAATGGAAGCCATAGAAGCGATCGCTCCTTTAGTATCTCGTCCGTGCATGGGGTTTGCTCCCGGTGCAAAGGGTTCTCCTGCTTTGCGTCCATCGGGTGTGCTGCCAGTCTTTTTACCATAAACTACGTTTGAGGTAATAGTTAAAATTGACTGGGTAGGTGTTGCATGACGATAAGTTTTGTTTTTGCGAATTTTATCCATGAAACTGGTTAAAACGCCAGAGGTAATTTCGTCAACCCGTTCGTCATTATTCCCAAATTTTGGATAATCTCCAGTCACTTCGTAATCAACCGCTAACCCTGCTTCATTACGAATAACTTTGACACTTCCATATTTAATAGCAGCAAGAGCATCTCCTACTACAGATAAACCAGCCATTCCACAAGCCATTGTCCGATAAACATCGCGATCGTGTAATGCCATTTGTATAGTCTCGTAGCAATATTTATCGTGCATATAATGAATGACATTGAGACTATTAACATAAAGTTTGGCTAACCAGTCCATCAAAAGATCGAACTTAGCTGTTACTTCTTTATAATCTAAACGATCGCTGGTAATAGGAGCATAAGGGGGAGCAACTTGTTCTCCGCTCTTTTCATCTTTACCACCATTGATGGCATAAAGTAAGGCTTTCGCCAGGTTAACTCGTGCCCCAAAAAACTGCATTTGTTTACCAATTCTCATCGCCGAGACACAACAAGCGATTCCATAATCATCCCCAAATTCTGGACGCATCAAGTCATCATTTTCATACTGAATAGAACTGGTATCAATGGAAACCTTGGCACAATATCGTTTAAAAGCGATCGGCAGCTTTTCAGACCAAAGAATCGTTAAATTTGGCTCAGGAGCAGGTCCTAAATTGTAGAGAGTATGCAAGAAACGGAAACTATTTTTAGTCACTAGGGGACGGCCATCGACTCCCATGCCACCAATCACTTCTGTCACCCAAACAGGGTCTGCTGCAAATAACTGGTTATATTCAGGGGCACGCAAAAAGCGAACCATCCGCAGTTTCATAACGAATTGATCGATTAATTCTTGAACTTGAGCTTCAGTGATGATTCCTAAGTTCAAATCCCTTTCAATGTAAATATCGAGGAAAGTAGAGACACGCCCCAAGGACATAGCTGCACCATTTTGTTCTTTAACCGCAGCTAAGTATCCGAAATATATCCATTGTACAGCTTCTTGACTATTGGTTGCTGGATTTCCCAAATCAAAACCATAACTTGCCCCCATTATTTTCAATTTTTTCAAGGCTTTAATTTGATCTGAGATTTCTTCTCGTAAACGAATCACTTCCTCATCAATGACATCGTATTCAAGAGAAGACAATTGTTTCTGTTTATCTTCTATCAGAAAATCAACGCCATATAGGGCAACGCGACGATAATCTCCTATGATACGTCCCCGTCCGTATGAATCAGGTAAACCTGTGATAATGCCAGAGTGACGAGCCTTCCGCATTTCACGAGTATAAGCATCAAAAACCCCATCATTATGTGTTTTACGATATTGAGTAAAAACTTCATGGGTTTGAGCATCTATCTCATAACCGTAAGCTTCTAAAGATTTCTCAACTACTCGAATGCCTCCAAAAGGCATAATTGCTCGTTTAAGAGGTTTATCGGTTTGTAACCCGACAATTTTTTCTAAATCTTGATTGATGTAACCCGCCCCGTAAGCAGCAATACCAGAAGGGATTTTCGTTTCTGCATCTAAAATTCCCTTTTCCCGTTCTTGCTTCATTAATTCTTTAACCTCTGTCCAGAGGTTGTCTGTCGATTCACTTATATGTTCTAGAAAAGATTCATCCCCTTGATATGGAGTATTGTTGTTCTGAATAAAATCTCTGACATTAACTTCTTTGATCCAGGTTCCTCGTTTGAATCCTTCCCATGCTCTGTCTTTCGAGGTTATTTCGTTGTGTAGTTTGGATAGTTGTTGTTGCGTATTAATGTTACTAACCATAAATTTGTCGAGTGTATTTCTATTTTTTGACACTCGCCTCCTTTAGTTATTATCTTACCACAAAACTCAACTTTCGCTACAGATAAACTAGAGAAGACTCAAAAGCTTATCAGGCAATGAGTGTAGGATTCCCTCCGCTTCTTTGTACTTGTGTAAACTGGCTATAGCTAACAACACAAAGAAGATAGTTTTTACAGAATTTTTCTATTTTTTAACTTCAGACAAATTTAAGATTAAGTACAAATTCTGTAATCATTGCTTCAGAAATATTGTAAAAGTTGTGATTAATTTCAGTTATTAACTATATAATGTCCAGTTAAAAAGTAATAATTAGAGTTTTGTAGTATTCTTATAGCCTGCCAGGTAGATATTTATCAAAATAATTGGGTCTAAAACCTCGCCTTTTAAGGCGAAATATTTTTGGAGCGGGGCTCAAATCCCCGTTATAAAAATAACTTCTGACTTCTGACTTCTGACTTTTGACTTCGTTAAAGGGCTAGAGCAATACTACGAACAAAAACTTTTTGATTATGCTCTTATCCGTTATTAACTACTCAAATTATCCACAAAATTTTGATGTTCTACTGTAGCCAATCCCAGTTGTACTACTTCAATAACCTTCATTAAATTTCCTGTTAATAAAGCAGTTTTATCTAACCATAAACCAGGAAAAATTTCACTACAAGTTATTCCTTCTGAATTAGGTTTAAGCT
>JBCDJM010000070.1:0-28196 GCA_038747755.1 Cyanobacteria bacterium P01_H01_bin.35 | reverse complement strand
TCGAGATAACGAAGTCTTCCCCGCCCATCCGTTGATGTTATCTTTGGCGGAATTAGAGAAGCGGTGCGACCCCGCGTCGGCGAAAGACGCAAGCGGTCAGACCCCGCGCCGCCGACAGGCGCAAGCGGTCAGACCCCGCGCCGCCGACAGGCGCAAGCGGTGCGACCCCGCGCCGCCGACAGGCGCAAGGGAACGCGCACCAAGAGAGGGAATGCTGACCAAGAGAGGGAATGCTGACCAAGAGAGGGAACGCGCACCAAGAGAACAACAAACAACGATTTCTACTATTACTTTAGCTCCCTTGTCTGTGGATCATATCAATCAATTGGTTGCTGAAACCTTCAGTTGTACAGTAGAGTTAGCGGCTCCTTTAACAGATTTAGTCTATCAAAAAACCCGAGGCAATCCTTTTTTTACGACTCAGTTCTTAAAAGGATTGCATGAGGAAGGGTTAATTGCATTTAACCAGAATTTAGGATATTGGGAATGCGATTTGGTTAAAGTGCGAGATGCAGCCCTCACCGACGATGTGGTGGAATTTGTAGCCCGACGGTTGCACAAGTTACCCGAAGCCACCCAAAAAGTCTTGAAATTAGCTGCCTGTATTGGCAACCAATTTGACTTAGAGACCTTAGCTATTATTTGCGAAACCCCTTCCAAGGAAGTCGCCGCCGATCTATGGAGCGCCTTGCGAGAAGGGTTGATTTTGCCTCATACCGAAGCATACAAGTTTTTTCAAGAAGGGGAAAAAGACGAGGAGCTAGCAGATGGTATAAGCGTGGGTTATCGCTTCTTGCACGATCGCGTTCAACAAGCAGCGTATTTTTTGATTCCCGAGGAGCAAAAGCAAACTACCCATTACCGCATCGGACAACTGCTACTCGACAAGATACCAAAAGAAGCAAGAGAAGAGCGTATTTTCGAGCTAGTCGGTCAATTAAACTATGGAACTGCTTTAATTAGCGAACAAACCGAACGAGACGAGCTAGCCAAACTCAATCTCATCGCCTGTAGCAAAGCGAGAGCCACCACTGCCTATCAAACAGGTCGCGAATATGCGATTGCGGGATTATCCTTACTGGGAAAAAATGCTTGGGAGCGGGAATATGAAATGAGTCTGGCGTTCCATGACAATTCTGCCGAACTGGCATCGCTGTGCGGTGACTTTGAGGCGATGGAACAGTTCGTTGAGATGATCGTGACAAATGCTCGTTCTTTACTAGATCAGGTCAATGCTCGTCGCATTAGAATTCTCTCAAATCTCTACCAGAATAAACTGACTGAAGCTGTTGCTCTGGGCATACAACTCTTGCAACAGTTAGGTGTATCTTTTCCCGAAAGTCTCACAGAGAAAGATATTCAAGAGGTAGTTGCCGAAATAGATCGACTGATTGGTGACAGGGAAATAGAAGACTTGCTTAATCTGCCTCCGATGACGGATCAAGAAAAAATCGCTATTATTGAGATTGCCAATAGGCTGCACGGGGCGGCTTATATCTCTGGTTCTTCGTTGTTTCCCTTACTGATTATTTTGCCAGTCAAGCTATCGATTCAATATGGTAATATATCTGCTTCGGCCTACTCTTATGCTGCCTATGGTCTTCTTGCTTGTAATCTTTTGCAAGATATAAATAAGGGGGTAAATTTCGGTCAGTTGGGGCTGCAGCTCGTTTCTAAACTGGATGCTAAAACTGTTAAACCCGAGGTCTTAAATGCTGTGGCAGGATACACTTTACACCGTAAATTCCACATCAAAAAATCGCTACCGCTCTTCCAAGAGGGTTACAAGTTTGCTCTAGAAGTCGGAAATATGGAATTTGTCGGAAATACTGCCCACACATTTTGTCTCTATTCTTTTTGGAGCAGTCAGCCTCTTGCCACCTTGGAGCAGGAGACTCGCGCCTACTGCCAGGCATTAGTGCAATTGAATCAAGTGACAACAGCTAATTACTGTCGAATCCATTGGCAAGCTACTTTAAATTTGCTAGGAGTTGTAGAAGATTATTGTGTTTTATCTGGGGAAGCCGCCCGAGAAGAAGAATTGCTATCTAAACTGCTCTCTAATCAGGATTTGTCTGGGTTGTCTTTCTTCTATTCATATAAATTGATGCTTTGCTACTTATTTGGTGAAATTGAATCCGCTCAAACTTATGCCGTTGAGAGTAGGCGTTATTTAATCGCTACTACTGGAATGGTTAACGTCCCCGCGTTTTATCTCTATGATTCTTTGACGGTTCTGGCAGTTTTGGATTCAGCAGATGAGGGCACATCGGAAGCACTCCAGCGAGTCGAAGAAAACCAAACGCAACTGCAACAGCAATGGGCGGATTATGCTCCCATGAACTATCAACATAAAGTAGATCTGGTGGAAGCGGAAAAATATCGCGTTTTGGGACGGAATTATGAAGCGGGCGATTGGTATGATCGCGCCATTGCTGGAGCTAAAACCAACGAATATCTGCAAGAAGAAGCTCTCGCCAACGAACTCGCCGCCAAATTCTACCTCGAATGGGGTAAAGAAAAAATGGCGAGCAGTTATATGCAAGAAGCTTACTACTGCTACGCAGTTTGGGGAGCAAAAGCTAAAATCGAAGATCTAGAAAAACACTATCCCACCCTCCTCAAACCCATTATCGCATGGCAAACATTCGGCTTGAACTCTATGGATACGATCACAGCAAAGGGAACTATTTCCACAAATACTGGGAGAATACAAGAAATGTTGGATTTAACCACGTTAATGAAAGCATCGCGCGCTCTCAGTCAGGATATTTCCTTGGAGGGATCGATCGCCAATTTAATGCAGGTGGCAATGGAAAATGCCGGTGCCGACACGATAGCCTTGATACTGTTTGAAGAGAAAGTTTTAATGTTAACAGCCCTGGTTACTGGTGAGGAGAGCAGGAAAATAGACCCCATTCCCGTCGAGACTAGCAATGAAGTGCCTTTGAGCATTATCAATAAAGTCAAGCGAACCCGGGAGGCGATCTCGGTCAACAATGCTAGCAATGAAAGCGCTTATGCAGGAGATGCTTACATCCGCTCCTCACAACCTAAGTCAATCTTATGCTTGCCCTTAGTAGATCGCAGCCAACTCATCGGTATCCTCTATCTGGAAAACAATCAAGTTACTGGAGCATTTACTGACGATCGCGTACAACTTCTAACTTTACTTTGCTCTCAAGCTGCGATTTCTCTTGAAAACGCCCAATTATATCAGAAATCGCAGAATTACGCCCAAGAATTAAAACAAACCCAACTGCAACTGGTACAGAGTGAAAAAATGGCAACTGTCGGTCAGTTAACTGCTGGAGTCGCTCACGAAATCAACAATCCTGTTGGCTTTATTTCTGGGAACTTAAATTACGCTAGTGAATACATTCAAAATTTAAAGGAACTATTGCAACTTTATCAGCAGGGCTTTGCTCATAATAGTCCCACCATTAAGGAGAAAATAGAAGAGATAGAATTGGATTACTTATTAGAAGATTTACCCCAACTCATCTTGTCGATGCAAGAAGGAACTAATCGCATTACCGAAATTAGCAAATCAATGCGCACTTTCTCCCGTGGGGATACGGCAACGAAGATACCTTTTAAGATCGATGAAGGCATCGACAGCACTTTATTGATTCTCAAGCATCGACTCAAAGCTAACAAGAATCGCCCGGAAATAGAAATTGTGAAAAACTATGGAGAATTGCCAGAAGTTAACTGCTATCCGGGGCAGTTAAATCAGGTGTTTATGAATTTATTGGCGAACGCGATCGATGCTCTAGAAGAAGGAAACTCTGGGCGCAGTCTTGAAGAAATTCAAGCCAATCCCAATCGGATTTTAATCGCGACTCATTTGGAGGGCGATTGCGTCGTTGTCAAAATTGCCGATAACGGCGTGGGGATGAGCGAAGCAGTGCAACAGCGGATTTTCGAGCAAGGATTTACTACAAAAGGGGTAGGAAAAGGGACTGGTTTGGGGATGGCGATCGCTCATCAAATAGTCACAGAAAAACACGGTGGTATGATTACTTGTGATTCAACAGTTGGGCAAGGTACAATTTTTACCATCGTGATTCCTAGATAAAATATGGTTTTCCTGAAAATTGTACCAAGAAGCACCAAGTGAGTATTCCGGCAATACTAATAATTAATTAAAACATACAGCTTGAGCATGGTTAGTACTTTCGGAAAAAAACGAATTAAAATAGGTATAGATATTATAAAAATTAGACTCAAAAGACAAACAAAATCAGCCAAATGATAGAAACAAAAACAATTAAAATAGGCAATTATCAATCGCTTGAACTCATCCACGAAAGCGAACGGACCCTAGTCTATCGCGGTAGAAATCTGGAGAGCAAGCAATCCGTAGTAGTCAAATTGATGGCTAATGAATATCCGAACTTTAACGAATTAGTCCAGTTTAGAAATCAATACGCCATTGCCAAAAATCTAGACATCCCTGGTATTGTTAAACTATACTCGCTCTTACGTTACAAAAATGGCTACGCTCTAATCATGGAAGATATCGGAGCAATCTCTCTAGCAGAATATCAGCGTCAATTCTCTGTATCCATTGAACAATTTTGGGAAATTGCTATGTCTATAGCAGAAATTCTGCACTATCTCCATCAAAATTACATTATTCATAAAGATATAAAACCAGCAAATATATTAATTCATCCAGAAACAAAAGAAGTAAGATTAATAGATTTTAGTATCTCATCGTTACTGCCGAAAGAACGAACAAGTTTGCAAACCCCCAATGTCTTAGAAGGAACTCTAGCTTATCTTTCTCCCGAACAAACAGGAAGGATGAATCGAGGTATCGACTATCGCAGCGACTTTTATTCCCTGGGAGTCACCTTTTACGAACTATTGACAGGAAAACTGCCCTTTGAAAGTGAAGACCCCCTAGAAATAGTCCACGCACACATCGCCAAAAACCCTCCCACAATTCCTGAAAAAAAAGTCCCTACTCCCTTAACTGATATTGTTATGAAATTAATGGCTAAAAATGCCGAGGAAAGGTATCAAAGTGCATTGGGGCTAAAATATGACTTGGAAGAATGTAGAGTTGAATATGAAAAAACGGGAAAAATAGAGCAGTTTGTCTTGGGTTCAGAAGATAGAAGCGCTCGGTTTTTAATCCCAGAAAAACTATATGGCAGGGAAGCAGAAGTAAAAATGCTACTGAATGCTTTTGAAAGAGTAGCAGTAGGAAAAACAGAAATGATGCTGGTGGCAGGATTTTCTGGAATAGGGAAAACCGCCGTAGTGAATGAAATACACAAACCCATCACCAGACAAAAAGGATACTTTATCAAAGGCAAATTCGACCAATTAAATCGCAATATTCCATTCTCTGCCTTTGTCATAGCGTTTCGAGACTTGATGGGGCAATTACTAGGAGAATCTGATGCCCAATTGCAAAAGTGGAAAAGAAAAATCCTAGAAGCAGTGGGAGACAATGGGCAAGTTATAATTGATGTTATTCCTGAATTAGAAGCGATAGTCGGAGAACAACCAAGCGTCCCAGAGCTAGAAGGTAGTGCAGCTCAAAATCGCTTTCACCTCTTGTTTGAAAAATTTATCGCTGTTTTTACAACAATTGAGCATCCCTTAACTCTATTTCTGGATGACTTGCAATGGGCAGATTCAGGATCGTTAAATTTGCTGAAAGTTTTGATGGGACAGACTCAAAGGGGATATTTGCTGATGTTGGGGGCATATAGGGATAATGAAGTCTTCCCTGCTCATCCATTAATGTTAACTTTGGGAGAATTAGATAAACAACACACGATAATTTCGACGATTACTCTAGACCCTTTATCCGTCACTCATATAAATCAATTAGTGGCCGAAACCCTTAGTTGTAGAATGGAACTAGCTGCTCCTTTTACAGAGTTAGTCTATAGTAAAACCAAAGGGAACCCGTTCTTTACAACTCAGTTCTTAAAAGGATTGCATGAAGATGAGTTAATTACGTTTAATCGAAATAGGAGATATTGGGAATGCGATTTGGTGAAGGTGCAAGATGCAGCCATAACCGATGATGTGGTAGAATTTATGGCCGGAAGGTTGTACAAATTGCCCGAAGCAACCCAAAACCTCCTGAAATTAGCTGCCTGTATCGGCAATCAATTTGACCTAGAAACCTTAGCCATTATCTGCCAAACCCCATCAGAAGAAGTGGCTACCAATCTGTGGAGTGCTATGCAAAGTCGTCTGATTTTACCCCAGAGTGAAGCCTACAAGTTTTTCCAAGGGATGGAAGATGAAGGTCACACTCAGAATATCCCGGTAAGTTATCACTTTTTACACGATCGCATTCAACAGGCTGCCTATTCTTTAATTCAAGACGAGTGCAAGCAACTGATCCACCTGAACATTGGGCGTTTGTTATTGCAGAAAATTTCTTCAGGGGAACGGGAAAAAAATCTCTTCAAAATTGTCAATCAGTTGAATATGGGGATTTCCTTAATTGAGCAACCGAGGGAACAAGAAGAACTGGCACAATTGAATTTAGTGGCTGCACAGAAAGCCAAATCTTCTGCTGCGTATAATGCAGCTGCAAGCTACTTAAATATAGCAATTGAGCTACTGCATACTGAGATGATTTCTGCTGTTCCATGGCACACTCACTATGAATTGATGCTGCCATTGCATAATTTACTGGCTGAAGTAAGCTATCTCAACGGCGAGTATGAAGCATCACAGCAACAGACACAAACAGTTATTGATAATGCTAAAGATATCCTAGATCGGGTTAAAGCCTACGAAATCACGATCTTATTGTCAGTGGCACAAGGTCAGTGTCAAATTGCTTTGGATGTAGGGTTAGAAATCTTGAGTTTGCTCAATGTTTCCCTCGACGATGCTCCCCTATCAGATATCGATATCGAACGCCTCTACACTCTACCAGAAATCAACAATCCTCAGATCGTTGCTGCCTTAAGTATTCTTAGTAAATTATGGGCTCCAGCCTTTATTACTAATCCCCAGTTGTTGCCATCCATCGTTTTCACGATGTTGAACCTATCTGCAACCCATGGAAACTCCCCAACAGGAGCATTTGCTTATGCACTTTATGGTATGCTTCTCTGCGCCATGATAGAAGATATTGAATTGGGCTATCGCTTTGGGCAACTAGCATTGCATATTATCGATAGATATGAAACTACTGAACTAACTTGCAAAGTAAATCAACTTTTCCATGCGTTTATTCGCAACTGGAAAGAGTTAGCTCGTGAGCGATTAGAATGCTTGGCTAATAATGTATTAATAGGTTTAGAGACTGGTGATATTGAGTTTGCCTGTTATTCAGCAATTGACTATTGCGATAACCTGTTATTAATTGGCGAATCCCTAGATACAATTCATCAAAAACAAAGCTACTACATTGATTTAGCTAAGAATCTCCAACAGTCAGTGCAACACGCTGCCCTTTCTAGTTGGGGACAAATGGTGGACAATTTAATGGGTATGACTGTCAATCCAACACAACTTATAGGGCAATGGTTTAATGAATCTGTAGACATTCCTAAACTTAAGGAGATCGGAGCAGGAGGTTCATTGTTCTGTGTCCACGTCACTAAAATGATTCTGAATTATTTGTTTGGTGATTATGAACAAACTCTAATTCATTCCCAGTCTGCTATCGATCATCAACAAGTTGGATTGTTACCGAATAGTCAGATTCCCTTCTATAGAGCATTAGCATTTTTAGCCCTATATCCTACTGCCGATCCTCAAAGACAAACTCAAAGCTTAGATGAGGTGGAAATTCATCAACAACGTCTAGAATTATGGGCAAATCATGCCCCGAAAAATTTTCAGCATAAACTAGATTTGGTTGCTGCGGAAAAGGCTAAAATTCTAAGTCATCGAGAGGAAGCAATAGAGTTATACGATCGCGCAATTGCTGGAGCAAAAGAAAACCAATACATCCAAGAAGAAGCCCTCGCTAACGAACTATTTGGGAAATTCTATCTCGACTGGGGCAAAGAACAATATGCTGCCCTTCATATACAAGAAGCCTATTACTGCTATGCCCGTTGGGGAGCCAAAGCTAAAATAGAGGACTTAGAAAAACTCTATCCTCAGCTACTCCAACCTATTCTTCAGCAATCGAAAATGGGATTATTCCCCCACAGTATCTCAAGCCACTTCAGCACGAACACCATCGCCAGTAACACTTATGCAGTGGGATTATTGGATTTCGCAACTTTAATGAAAGCCTCCCGCACCATATCGCGAGACATTGAAACCGAGCGCGTCATTGCTAATTTAATCCAAATTATTGTAGAAAATGCCGGAGCCGAAACCGTTGCCTTGATGCTCTTTAACGATGGCATATTAAGGTTAGAAGCACAAGTTACCAAGGGAGAAATTGACCAAAAAGACTCTATCCCAGTAGAGGAAAGCAACCAAGTTCCCTTGGAGATAGTCAATACAGTCAAACGCACCCAAATGCCTCTAATTTTAGATGATCTTCGTCAAGAAAGGCGATATCAACGAGACCCTTATATTCAAAACCATCAACCCCGTTCTCTACTCTGTTTACCTTTGCAAGATCGGGGGAAGCTACGAGGCATTCTGTACTTAGAAAACAATCAATCTACCGCTGCTTTTACCGAAGAGCGGGTGGAAGTTCTCTCTTTACTGTGCGCCCAAGCGACAATTACCCTAGAAAATGCTCGCCTTTATCAAGAATCCCGTAAAGCTCTGGAACTGGAGCGAGAACTCCACGAACTGCAACAAACCCAAATCCAATTGATTCAAAGTGAAAAAATGTTTAGTTTAGGTCAAATGGTAGCAGGAATTGCCCACGAAATTAATAATCCAATTAGTTTTATTCATGGCAATATTACCCCTGCCAACACATATATGGAAGAAGTGCTGGAATTACTATCCCTATATCAAATTCACTATCCTCAGCCACACCAGGAAATTAAAATCGCAATGGAAGAGATGGATTTAGAATTCTTGGGTTCTGACTTTGAAAAATTGTTGAAATCGATGAAAACAGGAAGCGAGCGCATCAAAAAAATCGTCACATCTCTACGAACGTTTGCACGTCTGGATGAGTCAGAATTCAAGGGTGTAGATTTACATGAAGGCATTGAAAGTACCTTAACTATTTTACAAAATCGCTTGCGAAAAAAGGAAAAACGAGGAGAAATTCAAGTGGAGAAAGACTATGGACAATTACCTCTAGTAGAATGTTATGCAGGACAATTAAACCAAGTATTTCTGAATATACTTAATAATGCCATTGATGCCTTGGAAGAATGCGAGAATCAAGATTTTCTAACCATTTGCATTCGCACGGGAACGGATGAAAAACAAGTGAAAATCATGATATCTGACAATGGAGTAGGTATGAACGAAGAAACGCAAAAGCAACTTTTCGATCCTTTTTTTACTACAAAAGAAGTGGGGAAAGGAACCGGTTTGGGGATGGCGATCGCTCATCAAATAGTCACAGAAAAACACGGTGGTATGATTACTTGTGATTCAACAGTTGGGCAAGGTACAATTTTTACCATTGTTATTCCTAGATGAAATTTGGTCTTCCTTTTCTCCTAACTACAGACTATTATAAAGAGCAAAAAGACTTTTTCAGGAAACCCTAAATATTACAGCAGTTTTCATTTGAGTAGACCACATTAGGGACCTTCCATGGAACCTCCCTACAATCTTTTGGTTGTGACGATGTGGTTTATCCATCTGAAAAGCGCTTTAGATGTTTGGTGAGACCCAAAAATCAGGTTTCAAGTCTCCTACTTCAGTAGAAGGTATTATTAACTGGTAACTTTTACTGAAATAACCAAACTCCTACAAAAATCAATCCCCAACCAAACTAAATTTCACAACTATACTCACTCCGTTGCTGAATCAACTTCGCCACCAAACCAGTCCAACCAGTCTGATGACTCGCACCTAAACCGGCACCATTATCACCATGAAAGTATTCATAAAACAGAATTAAATCTTGCCAGTTAGGGTCATTTTGGAATATTTCTGTTTGACCATAAACCGGACGTTTTCCATTTTCATCTTTGAGGAAAATTTTAATTAGTCTCGCTTCAATTTCCAATGATACTTCCCACAAATTCATCATTTTACCTGAACCTGTAGGACATTCTACTCGGAAATCATCACCTAAATAGTTATAAAATCTTTGTAGAGATTCTATCATTAAATGATTAATTGGAAACCATATCGGACCGCGCCAATTAGAGTTTCCTCCAAACATTGCACTGGTAGATTCAGCAGGTTCATAATCAACTCTATATTCCTCACCATTAGCATTAAAAATATAGGGATTTTCGGCGTGACAACGAGATAAAGAACGAATGCCATAATCGCTGAAAAATTCATTTTCATCTAACATTTTTTCAAGGATAATTTTCAGCCTTTCCGGACTAACAATTGCGAGTAAACGTTCTGAGTCAATTCCGCAAGATTCCATACAAGCAATATTCGCACTAAGATCGATTCGATTTGTCATAAACCAGTTGACTCGTTTCTGGAATTTCGGTAATTTTTTCAAGGTTTCGGGGTCAATAATTGCTACGGCAAATAATGGAATTAATCCTACTATAGAACGAACTTTTAGATGTACATCTTCTTTGTTTGGTTGATGCAAAACATCATAATAAAAATTATCGGTTTCATCCCAAAGTTGAGTTTCATCCGAACCTAAATGATTCATGGCATCAACAATGTATAAGAAATGCTCAAAAAACTTACTGGCAATATCTTCATAAACATCATTTTCGAGGGCAAGTTCGAGAGCTATTCTTAACATATCCAAACAAAACATTGCCATCCAACTTGTACCATCTGATTGTTCAATATGCCCTCCTGTTGGTAGTTCAGAACTCCGGTCAAATACTCCAATATTATCTAATCCTAAAAAGCCTCCTTCAAAAATATTATTTCCTTCAACATCTTTCTGATTTACCCACCAAGTAAAATTGAGTAAAAGTTTTTGAAATACTCTTTCGAGAAACTTTCTATCCTGACGACCATAAACTTCTTTTTCTATCTGATAAACTCGCCAAGTTCCCCAAGCATGAACGGGAGGATTTACATCACTAAAATTCCATTCATAAGCTGGTAATTGACCGTTGGGGTGCATATACCATTCCCTAGTAATTAGGTCTAATTGACGTTTAGCAAAATCCGGGTCAATTATTGCTAAAGGTATGGTATGAAAGGCTAAATCCCAAACAGCATACCAGGGATATTCCCATTTATCAGGCATGGAAATTATATCATCATTAAACAGATGAACCCATCCATAATTTCTAATATTTTTCCGATTTTCTGATACTTTTGGTTGAGTAGAATCGCCTTTGAGCCAATCTTCTACAATATAATGATAATATTGTTTTGTCCACAATAATCCGGCAAAGGCTTGACGCTGAATATTTCGCCATTCATCTTTCATTTTGCAGGGAGAAAGACGCTGATAAAATTCATCTGCTTCCTGAATTCTAGTTTGAAAAATATTGTCAAATTCGGTATCTAATGGTTGTCTAATTTCTGGAGAATTAGTAAGTCTTAATTTAATAGTTTGAGTTTCACCAGCTCCTATTTCTAAGGTGTAATGTGGGGAAAATTTTGTGCCGTGCATATTAGGATTAATGGCATCTTTTTGACCGTTGACTAAATAATTATTGATGCCGTCTTTGACATAAGGAGATATATTTTTTTCTCCAGATAACTTTTGTTTATTTGTTTCGTTTTCCGTAAAAAACAGTTCCATAGTTTCCGGAAAATAAAGCCATCTTTTACCTAAAGTGGGATGGTTTGCTTCGATGAGACCAGGATTAATTTTTTTGAGGATAGGTTTGTCTGAGTTTTCATTCCAAGACCAAGTATTTCTAAACCAAAGAGTTGGTAATAAGTGTAACGTCTTAGTTTCTGGAGCTAAATTATTTACTGTAATTTTAATCAGAATATCTTCTGCTGTAGCTTTAGCATATTCAACAAAAACATCAAAATAACGATTTTCGGCAAATATTCCAGTTTCAAACAATTCGTATTCTAAAGACTTACGATCGCGCTGTTGATTTTCTGTTAATAATTCAGCATAAGGAAAAGCACTTTGCGGATATTTATACAGTGCTTTCATGTAACTATGACTGGGAGTATTATCTAAATAGAAATAATACTCTTTAACATCTTCACCATGATTTCCTTGACTACCTGTTACACCAAAAAGTCGTTCTTTTAACATAGAGTCCTCCCCATTCCAGAGAGCGATCGCGAAACACAATCGTTGATGATTATCCGAAATACCACAAATCCCATCTTCTCCCCATCTATAAGCACGATAATGAGATTGTTCATGGGAAAAATAATCCCAAGCGGAACCATCTTCGCTATAGTCTTCGCGTACTGTTCCCCATTGTCTCTCACTCAAATAAGGTCCCCAACGTCGCCAGTATGCTTTACGGTTAAGCTCTGCTTCTAGTCTTTGTTCTTCTTGAGTAAATAGATTGTTGTTTTGAGTATTCATAATTGATACCTTGGAATAGTTTGGAATCTGCTCTCTAAAACTGATACAAAGCCTCACATAACGTGAGAAGCTGATGTGTACGGACGTTGCATAAAACGTCTCGTCGGCGGTTACTTATTGCTCTGCCGATTAAATCTCAAAGCATGAAAATATAAAGGTTTTAGCTTTTTTATTGCTCTGAAAAAGTGCCTGGTTTTCAATCTCTATAGTTTTTGTTCTTCTTGAGTCAAAATGTTATTGCTTTGAGTATTAATAATCATTGATACTTTGGAATAGTTTGGAATCTCAGTTTACTCTAATTGTCCGCAAATATCTGTAACAGAACTATCTTTTCTTTGTGAATTTTGCCTCTAAAACATTAAGTAATATAGTCATTCTGTTTTAACTTTCCTCCTTTAAATTGTTACAACAGTTGAAGCAAAGGTTAGGACAGTTATAAATCTTGAAACCATCTGATAGTCTACTGTTCCCTGTTCCCTATTCCCTAGCGCGTCGCTATACAACTTATTTAGGATTACTATAGCTGATAGCTGATGGCTGAATGGTTACGATTATATTAAATAGACATCTCCGATAATCAAAAATTAAATCAATCCTATACGCATAAATCATCAATTATTTCCCCTACTCCCTACTCCCTACTCCCTACTCCCTTTTTTCCGAAGAGGTCTAATATTATTCATCAGACGGATTTTTTTGTTGCAGTTCTTTGATTTCCTTTTCGAGAAAAAAGTTAAGAAAAGTACGAATTCCAGTAATTGTAGTTAACTTTCCAATATCACTCCAACTTGGAGATATAGCAGTTCCTACTATATCAGCAGCTAACAGAAATTCTAAAGCCAGAACTAAGGAAATACCTAATTCAAGTCGGATGGTTCCTTCTGATGCAAAAAGTTTCCTATTTTTCCGCATTCGCAAAATTTTTGCTAGTGCTTTTAGCACCGCAAAAGCAATAATAAAAACAGCAATTGCTTCAATAAAAATCTTCAGGATTAACACAAATTTATCTAGAAAATATTCAGTTAATTCTATGAAATTAGTGGCTAGATGAAAATAGATAAAATCCTGTTGTGTGATGATAGATATTAAATAAATAGAAGTCATAATTATTTCTTAAATAATAGACTATAGCAATTCCCATGCTGGTGAGGTACAAAATTCTAGGTTTGAGGGAACACTTAACTGGGAACAGGGAATAAGGAATAAGGAATAGAAAAGAAATTAAAGATAGATGTACCTCATAAGCTTGAGAAACGCTATAGAAGCCATTTGGTATCTTGGCAAAGTTGCGAGTTTTTGGCTCAGGAGTCAGGAGTCAGGAGTCAGGAGTCAGGAGATTAAGAAATAAAATAGGGAAAAAAGGTAGAAAAATTCCCCCATCTCCCCACCCTCCCCACACTTCCCACACTCCTCACACTTCCCACACTCTCTCTACCATTACCATGCACCACAACATCTATCCTGTCCTATCCCAGAATCTTTGTTTATTTACATAGTAGGCGATCGCTCTTGATATACCAGTCATTCCATAATCTACTAATTGAAAATCAAAAATAAATACAAGTTACCAAGACTTGGATTTACAAAAATTTGTTTATATACTATACTAAGAGTTTTGGCATATAAATAATCTTCTCTGAAGCGCTATCCTGAACACAAAATAGTTGATGGACTTCCAACTGGAGAACTGTTGAGAATTGTAGCAACAGTATAATTGCTTATACAATTTATCCACCTACTAGAGAATTATATCTAAACCATATCAATTTATTGATAGGGATCGACAAAATCAATAGTCATTGTTTAAAACCAAAAGACTAATAAAAATAAGAGGCCGGACTAAAAGGACGTTCCTCAAAATTATAGACGAGATATGCAAAGCATAGGTCAGTCTTATAGAAGGAACAGAACTTAAACATCCAAACAAGAAACCGGGTTTATTAGCCTGATTATTTTTAAACCACAAAATTTAGTTGATAAACCCGGTTTATGGGTAAGTTCTAAGGAAGTAAAATCATAATTTTCTGCTTCCTATATCCTATATAAGTATAATACTGCCAAATATTTATAGTTAATCCTGAAGGATATATCCCTCATAAAAGCTAAATAACTAAACTAAATCAAAATCTTTCAAACAAACAAAAAAAAGGAGGTAAGACCATGAAAATCAAAACAAAACTACACACCGATGCCGTCAAAGAAGCATTGCTTTCCCTCTCAGATATTGAATTTTATAATACTATTCATTATTGGCTAGATCGAATATCTCAAAATTCTTGGGAAGCAGAATTGTTAGATGAAATGCAGTTTGCTTTAGGTTATGAATTAGAGTCAGGGGAAACCTTACAATCTTATAGAAATTGGGATGAATTAATGTATGCCGAACCTGATTGTGAAGATGTCTATTTAATCGCGCCGTCACCTTTAAAATTACGCAGATATATAGATAAAATGGACTCACATTCTTTTTATCACAATATAATTTATCTGGCTGGAAAAGCTTATGATGATGGAGAAATCGGTTATCCACCAAATGCTTTTTGTGATGGGTATCAATTTATGGAAAACTTAGTTGCTAGTATCAGAAAAAATCAACCCTGCCAAGAGAAAAATTACCGTTTAGAAAGTTTCCCAATTATGAATCCGACTCAACCAAATGAACGGTTTTTTCAAGTATCAGAACATTGGCGGAGCTATAGTGGAGGTAAAGTAACTGATTTTGTACTTTTAACATCTAATTAGAAGGAAGAAGGAAGAAAGGAAGTCCATAAATATATTGATGCTATTTATTGTGAATAATTGTTCGATATAATTTCCTAGCTTCTAATACAAATTATTTCTTCTTTTTCCACTGAAAAATTTGACTTTTAAGGAAGAAGTAAGAAGAAAGAAAGGAAGCCCATAAATATATTAATGCTATTTATTGTGAATAATTATTTTATCTAATTCCCTAGCTTCTAATATAAATTATTTCTTCTTTTTCCACTGAAAAATTTTACTTTTAAGGAACAAAGAAGGGAGCATATTGCTCCCACTGTTCCCTTGAACAAAATAATTAAGACAGCATTACAACGTACCAGCAGTAAAAAATTAAGTGTAGGAGAAATTCATTAATGTCTTCTACAAAAGTCAGCCAGGGGCGAGAAAAATTTACTAGCTGCAATTGTTTTAGGTTTAATTTTGCCTACTTACTTAAATGGAACGATACTTACAAATACTAAAATTATTTTGGGGTGCAGCGATCGCTGCTGAATTAGAATACCGCTTCAATTTTATTATCGCAGCTATTAGTAGTATAGGGAGTTTATTTGGTAGTTTATTTGGTTTATTTCTATTTTATAGAACAGGCTACAAATTTGATGGTTGGAATTGGGAAGAAGCTTTAATTATCCTAGCAATTTTTACTATTTTACAAGGTCTTTCAGCAACTTTTTTGATTCCTAATTTGAATCGAATTGTACAACAGGTACAAGAAGGTACTCTAGATTTTGTCCTCCTAAAACCCATTAGTAGTCAATTTTGGCTTTCTACTCGTACAGTTTCTCCCTGGGGAATACCAGATGTAATTTTTGGTGGGTTGCTGTTAGGATATGCTGGTAGTAAACTGGGTTTAGGAGTTGCAGATTATTTACTTAGTATAGTGCCACTGCTATGTGGGATAATTATTCTTTATAGTCTGTGGTTTATGTTGGGGTCAACCAGTATTTGGTTTGTCAAAATTTACAACGTAACAGAAGTCCTCAGAGGTTTATTAGAAGCGGGACGATATCCAATGGTAGCTTACCCTACTGCTTATCGTTTCTTTTTTACTTTTCTAGTACCAGTGGCATTTTTGACTACTGTACCAGCTCAAGCCATATTAGGTAGGGTTGGAGGTACTTGGATCTTGGGTTCTTTTGTTTTAGCAGGTGGATTGTTTTTTGCTTCTATTCAATTTTGGCGACTGGCTTTGCGGTATTATACAAGTGCTTCTAGTTAGAGAGTGTGGGAGTAGGGGATTCATTAATTGATAATTGATAATTACTTTTGGTTAAAACCATCGGATTGATCAATAAGGAAAAAATTTATTTTTTTTACCCTTGAAAGGAGAGGCTAATCATGCTGAATTATTTAATTATCCGGTAAGGGAGTAGGGGAGTTAGGGGAGTAGGGGAAGTGTGGAGAGTGTGGGGAGTGAAGAAGCTTAATTTCAAAGTTGATTGAATAGGACGGCTTTTCCACTATATTTTTTATGACCATAAAATAAGCTATAGCAATCCCATTTTAGTAGGAAATCCCCCGTACAGGAGTCAGGATTAAGGAGTCAGGAGTAATAATTTTCAAGGTTTTCAGCTCACATTAACTATCATAAAAATTCTCACAAACAATTTAGGATTGCTATATTAAGTCTCTCCTTTCAAAGGGATAAAAAAAGAAAATTAGAAATTTTCTTGTCTTTTAATTCAGGATAAAATATTAATAACTAATAACTAATAACTGATAACTGATTAGCTATGGAAAAAGATAAACTTTTAAGTGAACTTGAGAAAAGTTTAGATTCTGAAGAATTACTACACCAAATCAAAACAGAACAACAAGAAGAACAAGTTTCTGAAGGAAATATATTTTCTCAGAAACGCTTAATTATCTTGTTAATATCTATCCTTATGGTAGAGGTGGGAATAGTAATATATGCCCTACAAGCAAGTCAAAAAATAGTTATTGTTTCTCCAGAAGAAAAAGCTCTTTTAGAACAACAACAAGCAGAAAAAGATGTCAAAGAAGGAAAAAGACTATCTGTAGAATCTAAGAGAACAATTAAATATCCGCCACTTCCTTTAGCTACTTGGGAAGAAGCAGAAACAGAGTTACTAGAATCAATTAAATTATTAGAAGAAATTCCCAAGGGTACTACTGTTAAGAAAGAAGCCGATAAACTTCTGCAAACTTATCGCCAAGATTATCAGAATCTCCGAAAACAACTAATATTTGAAAAAACTGCAACTTCCAAGTTAGTTACTGCTAAAAAGTTAGCAACAGAAGCAAGTGTAATTGTGCAAAACCCACCTCATCCCCCAGAGGTTTGGCAAGAAGCTCAAACTAAATGGCAGGAAGCTATAAGTTTACTTCAAGAAATACCTCAAGATGCTTTTGTAGCTCCCGAAGCTGTGGAAAAATTAGACCTCTACCGAATTAACTATAAGGCAGTTACTACTCAATTAGAAAGATTAATAGGGAATAGGGAATAGATGGAAGTATTTGATTTTATTTTTAAATTTGGGAGAGAGTTAATAAAAAGAAAAAATAATTTTTTCTGCATGAATGAAGAAGCTTTATACCTTGATTTTTCCGTAAAATTATTATTTGTGACATGATTGAAGTGGATTGGTATAAATTAGATAGTAATACAATTTATCAATCATTTATGCTTGAGTATTTTTCCCTAAACCCTTTACCAAGAGAAGAGATTATTAATTAATAATTATTAATTATTAATTAAATACTTTGGTTAAAATCCTCCCCTTTCAAGGGGAAAAAATAAATCTTTTCCTGCCTTTGTGTGAATCCTCTCTCTAAAAGGGAGAAGTAATTATCAATTATCCATTAATGAAGGTTTTCCTTGAAGTAATTATCAATTATCCATTAATGAAAGAATTTGATATTACTTTTCGTTAAATACTTGGATTTTTTGACACCTTCTGATTTAAACTAGATTAAATAAATAAATGCCTGCCTTGCTATAGAAAGAATAACTATTGGCCAATAATTAACAAGAAATCTGGTCAATAGTCTCCCCTTTTAAGGGGATAAAAAAAAGAAAATTCAATATTTCAAGTCTCCCTATTCCATGGAGGTACTGTTAACGCAGTTACGACCCAGGAGGCTAACTGTTAAGGCAGTTCCGACCATAGGAGGCTAACTATTAACGTTAGCGTTTGCGTAGCATTCCGCAGGAAAGCTCCTCTGAAAGAGGCAGTTCCTCTGTTTGCGCAGCATTCCGCAGGAAAAGAGGCTAACTGTTAGCGTAGCTCCTCCGACAGGAGGCTAACTGAAATGGCTTGATAGAGATTAAGGAAAATTAGATTTTGAACTGCGTGAGTAAAAACTATGATGATGATAGGAGATTTAGAAAATGTTGGCAGTACAAAACTTTTCAGTTATTGTAGCGGAAATTGGTCTGCTACTATGTATTTTTCTTGCTGTTAATTGGTTAGTTAAAGAAATTTTAAAACAACTAACTAAAGCTGTTTCTAGCAAGAAAATGAAAATCACAATTCAGAATATCCAAAAGAATACCCAGACGGCATTAACTTTAGGTACTGGATTACTAGGTATACTAATATTAGGACTAAATAGTTGGCTAATATATCAGGGAGAAAACCTATTAGAATACACAAAATCATTTATTAATAATATTCCTCAAGAATTTTGGGTAAATTTAGGTATGGGAGCAGGTAGAAGTCTGTTCTTATTATTCTTACTCGCTGCAACTCAACCTTACATTCAACGTTTAATAGATAATCTTTGCGATCGCACCAAAAGATTTGAATATATTACAAGCAATGATGAAAGTATAGAAGACTTCTTTGACTTTCTCAGTCTCAACCTAATTAATATTCTATGGTTGTTGAGTTTAACCTTATCTGCTCAATTTCTTCAATTACCAGAAGTAATTACGCAATATATGTATATTGCTGTGAGAATATATGTCATTATTACAGTTGGCATACTTTTGGTTAAAGCTAACATCGTAATTATCGACACATTAGAAGCACTAGCCGACAAATATTCTAGTCCTAGCAAACTGCTACGTTTATATAATCGCCTCAGTCATCTACTCCCATTGTCAAAGCGATGTTTAGAGTATGTAATATACCTGTCGATGGCAAGTCTAGTATTTCAGCAACTTGAATTCATTGCCTATCTAGCAGTCATTGGCCCCAAAATTATACAAATTGTCGGTATATTTTATACCAGTCGTGTAATTGAAGAGGTTGGCAAACTTTTTGCCAGAAAATTCCTACTCAGTGAAGACAAGGAGTTAGATGAAATTGACAGAAAGAGAAGAGAAACCCTTTTGCCATTGTTTGATAGTACACTTAAATATCTAATCTACGTTGGTGCCATTATTGCTATTCTGAATGTCCTAGGTATTGACTCTACTCCTATACTTGCAAGTGCTGGTATTCTTGGCCTGGGTGTGAGCATGGGGGCGCAGAGTATTGTTGAAGATGTGGTAGCTGGTTTATTTAATTTGTTTGAAGGTTACTACTTAGTAGGTGATTTTGTTGAGATTGATGATATCAAAGGTTATGTTACTGCCATAGAGCTGAAAACTACTCGCATTCGTTTTGAGGATAAAGACTATATTATTCGGAATGGTGAAATTGGTAGTATTGTTAATTATTCGAGATATAGTGAAGCAGTAGTAACAGTTAATGTTGCTTATGATGCTAATCTCGATCATGTTTACCAAGTTATAGAAGCAGTGGGGCAAAAATTAAAGCAGGAGAATGAGGATGTCCTAGAACCAACTGAAGTTAATGGGGTTGAGAAGTTCGATAGATATCAGTTAATCATTCAAACGACTACACAAGTTAAGCCAGGAACAAACGAAGATGTAGAATTATACCTGCGTAGAATGATAATTGAAGCTTTTGAAAAAGAAGGGATTAAAATGCCTCATCGCGGTCCTCGCAAAGGTAAGAAGAAGTTAGAAGATGAAGAGTTGGACGGTAAAGAAGAGGAAGAGGATGAAGATGAAGAGGAAGAGGATGAAGAAGATGAAGAGGAAGAGGATGAAGAAGATGAAGAGGAAGATGACTAATAGACTTCTTGCAGAAGTCAGGGAATAAGGAATGAAATTCTTGATTTCATATCTTGAATTGATTTCATTTTTTATAGCAATGAGCGCTGGTATATTTACAAATTGCAGGAGGGGCCAAGCAGCTCAAAGTCTTATATTATCGGCAATTTATTCCCTAATAGTGCCTGTAGCAATAGTACCTGTTGCCGGAGCACAGCGCTATATTGTTGGAGATGTCTAATAGATATCTCCGAAAAAGGGAGTAGGGGGAAATAATATCATGTCCGGTAGCATCGGTATTCTATAGAGAAGTTAAGGAAGAAGGAAGAAGTAGCAAGAGAAGGAAAAATCTTGGATAAGGTAGATATTTCCCCAATTTTTACACAAACGATACCAACGGACATGATATAATTGATAATCTATGTATGATAATTGATTTTATTTTTAGTTTTTGGAGAGACAAGGGGGGAAATATTTTTAGGAGTTTCTTGATCCCCACCCTTCCCACACTCCGCACACTCCGCACATTCCCCAACTCCCCTATTGGGGGCAGGGCTGTTTCAAAGTTAAATAAATAAGATTATTCAGGAGAATTGGGGACATCACCTACGGTAATAAAGCTCCCTGCATAATCTTGGTCAAATCAACAGAATTTCTGAAAAATCAATTGCCACACCAAAATTATTAAGGGATAAAGAAAGGGGAAAATCATGGGTAAAGGATGGAAAATTCTCCCCTACTCCCTGCTCCCTTGGAGCCTTAACCAAGAATGAAACAGCCCTGCCCTATTGGGGGCGACCTAAAGTTGTAATATAAACAACTGCCTCATCTACAGGAATACCTAAAACTTCATTCACACGATCGTCAAAGAAACCACCAATACCACTAACACCTAAACCCAGATAAATAGCTGCTAAATTCAATCTTTGCCCTAAATGACCTGCATCTGCATGGAGGTAACGGTAAACCCGATCGCCATATTTGCCAACAGCTTTTTTTAGGTCAGCAGTATGAAACAAAACAACAGCAGCATCTCTACCTAAGTCTTGGCCTAAGCACAAATAATGTAACTCTTCTTGGAAATTTTTAAACCTAATTTGTCGGAACTCTTGAGCCATTGGAGCATAATAATAACAACCCTCTTCTAAACCATCTACTCCAGAAACTGCAATAAAGGTCTCAATTAAATTTAAATCAAAATAATCAGGATTACGATCTAATTCTTGATTAAAGTAATGGTGGGGTTGATAAGTAAAGTCTAATACGGCTAATAATTCCTTTAAAGCAATAGCTTCTCCAGTATAGGCACGAGTGGAACGTCGTTTGAGAATTGTCTTTCTCAGACCGTCTAAGTCTTTACCCCAGGAAATAGATGGAGTAACAGCGGAAACTTTTGTACAAAATGGAAAATTATATTTATCTTCTGAATATTCTGGAGTTTCTCTTGTTTTCCAAGCAGGTACTTTTGGAGAATTTGAGTTAATGTGAGTCGCTTCATGTAAATATTTGAGCAGTTCACCATCTGGAATCATTGGATAATCTGTTTGAGTACCAGAAGGTAAAACAGTTTGCCACTGAGGCAAATTTTGTTCGATATCTAGTAAATCTGCTAAAGCAATAATGGCGATCGCCTGTTCTTCTGTTGTATCCATATATAGCATTTTATTTATTGCTTCATCATTAAACCCTCCAATTAGATGTGGTCGGTAGTTACTAAAAGCAGAAGCTAGTTCAATGTTACTTAGTAAGTGACCTGTATCTAAAAATATTCGTCTATAGGCGCGGTCTTCGTAACGCCAAGCAGAACGGTAGAATATAGCAGTAATGGCGATCGCTAATTTTGTATTTTCTAGAGCTGGATGCCAAAAACAACCATCCTGCAATTCGGGCCATATTCTATTGTCCCAAAATCGGAGTAAGGAATGAGTTTTGGCCTGATAGTTATATAATCCTGGGGGTAATAAGGGTGTGCCACGGGAAATTATATAAACTTCTGCTGGATACAACCCCCCAGCAGAAGGAGCTGCTCTTAAGTAATGACTTCCCATCATTGTTGGTATCTTAGCAGTTAAGCCATAGCTACATACAAGTAAGTTAGATAGGTTTTTTCCTTCCTCAGAATCTTTTTCTGAATTAATTTTTTCTTGCAAATAGGGTTTCAGGTTAATAGTTGTCCCAACTTTATACTCTTTGAATGGTATTGGTTGATTTTCCCAGTCTAGCTGGCGATTTTTACTCCCAATTGTTTCTGGGTCATATTTTGTCCGCTCATGGTAATGTTGAGCGATAGATTGTCTAATTTCTGGCATCTTTAAATATTAGGATTCCTTTGAGAATGATTCTAATAGACATTTCCAAATAATAAAAAATCAAACCAATTACTTTCCCTTACTCCCTACTCCCTACCTTACAAGGGTAAGTTGTTAAGATTTGACATGGAGAGGTGGAGACGGGGAGACACTGAGATTGGCAGGATATCTTCTTTTTCTCCAAGCTGAGGCATTCATTGGCCTCCATATAACCAGAAGAACGTCGAATTTGGTCGCCCTCGAGAGAATCGTTCTTCTGGGGGAAAATATTTGGCGCAGCTCAATTCGGCAGCATCGTTACATCCATCCCATTCTGCCATACTCTCAATTCCTGAAAAGAACGAATATCTCTCATAAGTTCCCAGTCCCCCAATCCTGAATTACTTAGTTTCCTAATTTTATCTAATCTCCCCGTCTCGGCGTCCCCGCGTCTCCGTGTCTCCCCGTCCCCGCCTCTCCCCGTCCCTGCCTCTTATAGAAGCCCTAAGTGTATCTTTACAAAAGTGAGGATTAGGAGACAGGAGACAGGAGTCAGAATTTCCAGAAATAGAATAGGGAAAAAAGTATAAAAATAGCCCCCATCTCCCCATCTCCCCATCTCCTCATCTCCCTATCTCTCCATCTCTCCAGCTAATTTTATAGATCCCAAATGGGTTCTATACACTCAAACTACTCCCTCTTTTTGATTGACATTTATGAATGAAAATTTTACAAATCTTAAAAAAGGATTAGAATCCCAACAATTTTTATCAGGCTATCTTAGTATAAATTTTGATAAACCTAATAAGTATAAATACTCATTATTTATTTAATAAATGATGATTATCAACTCCTAACAATTAGCTGTAAAAGTATTAAAATGGAGAAGATGAGTGCAGAGGAATTACTATCGAGATATGCGGAGGGTCAAAGAGAATTTTCTGGCATTGATTTAAGTAATATAGAGTTGTTTGAAGCCGATTTAGAAGGAATTAATTTAGAAGGTTGTAATTTAACAAAAGCTTATCTGCCTTATGCAAATTTGAATCAAGCTAACCTCCAAGGATGTAATTTGCAGGAAGTAGAAATGGGAGATATTAAACTTTATAAAGCCAATTTATCAGATACTAATATTCAACAGGCAAATCTATCAAGAGCTAATTTGCGTCATGCTAATCTTCGTGGTGCAAATTTGAGTAGAGTTAATTTGCAAGGAGCAAACTTATATAATGCAAATTTAAGAGATACAGATTTAAGGCATGGAGATTTGAGAGGAGCTAACTTAGAAAAAGCCAAGTTAGAGAATGCCAAATTGGGATGGTGTAATTTCTTTCGAGCTAGAGAAGTTGATTTATCAATGGCAGAATATGATCGTACAACTATTAATCCTGATGGATATTAGAAAAAAGGGAATAGGGAATTCAAAATAAAATATCTTCGGTTTTAGGCTAGAATCGTTAAAAATATTTCTGCAATTTACTTACAGCCTATTCCATGGAAGTGTGCTACAGTGATTAGAGCGGATTTGATTAATCAGAATTAAACCTTTATTCCATACTTCAAAAACTATTTAAAAATTTAGTGCTACTGTACCTCATAAACCTGGAATCCGCTATAAGACTTAAATCAGTGGGGTGAATTTATATTCATGGCTAATAAAGCTGAATTATTTAATTAATAATTGCCGAATAATTATTAATTGTTCATTGCTGAATAATATATTCACTCTCTTGACTATTCTAAAAATCACATAATTTCTCATTTTTGATGAGGTATAAATTATAATTTTTCATACCCTCAGATAACAAACAATTGATATTTTTTCTTCCTTCCTCCTTCTTCCTTCATTTGATATAATAAAAGTTTTGCATAAATAATAATAGTTGCTGACAGGAGACAACAATAATGGCCAGAATGTACTATGACTCCGATGCTAACCTGGACATCTTAAACGACAAAACAATCGCCATCATTGGGTATGGTTCCCAAGGTCATGCTCACGCCCTGAACCTCAAAGATAGTGGCTCAAAAGTAATAGTCGGACTTTATCCAGGCAGTAAGTCTGCTACCAAAGCAAAAGAAGCAGGTCTAGATGTTTACCCAGTAAATGAAGCTGCGGAAAAAGCAGACCTAATAATGATTCTATTGCCAGACGAAGTACAGAAAACCGTCTATAAAAACGAAATTGAACCCAATCTCAAAGAAGGAAAAATCCTAGCTTTTGCCCACGGTTTCAATATTCACTTTGGTCAAATTTTACCCCCATCAAACGTGGACGTAGTAATGGTGGCACCAAAAGGCCCTGGACATTTAGTTAGACGTACCTACGAACAAGGAGAAGGAGTACCTTGTCTATTTGCCATTTTCCAAGATGCTTCTGGTCAAGCTCGCGATCGCGCCATGGCTTATGCTAAAGGTATTGGTGGCACCCGTGCAGGTATCCTAGAAACAAGCTTCCGGGAAGAAACCGAAACCGACCTATTTGGCGAACAAGCTGTTTTATGTGGCGGTCTCAGTGCATTAATTAAAGCTGGGTTTCAAACTCTAGTAGAAGCTGGGTATCAACCAGAACTAGCATACTTTGAATGTATGCACGAAGTTAAACTTATAGTCGATCTAGTCGTCGAAGGTGGTCTAGCAAATATGCGCGACAGTATCTCCAATACTGCTGAGTTTGGCGACTATACTCGCGGACCTCGTATTGTCACCGATGAAACTCGCGCCGAGATGCGGAAAATCTTAAGTGAAATTCAGTCTGGTCAGTTTGCCAGGGAATTTGTCATGGAAAACCAAACAGGGAAACCTGTATTTACTGCCGTGCGTCGCCAAGAAGCAGAACAACCCATTGAAGAAGTTGGTAAAGACTTACGCGCCATGTTTAGCTGGTTAAAGAAACACTAAAAATTTCCTAGGAAATAGGAAAAGGGAAGAGGTCATTTCAGTTATCAGTTAATACTTAATAGTTAACAGTAACTCCTACTATAGAATATTAATTAATCTTGCTTTGGAGTATTATCAGAAACCTGATTTGAGACAGATGTTCTCTATAATAGGGCATCTAATATAAACCTAGTTTCTATGCTTAATTTATACCCAAACTACCGGGTTTGATATAAATTAATATTTTCCTCTTCCCTTTCCTTTGTTGAATACTATTCTGTTTCGCCTGGACTTTCCAACTTTTCCAAAGCTTCTTCTGTACGTTGATTATTATTTCTAGATTTCAACCAACTAGGCCATAACCCAACCACAAATTTACGACTTGCTAAACTAGCATTTTGGAGAGGTTCAGGCATAAATTCCAGACTGTCTCCAGTCGTTACAAAAACTATAGCCAAAATCAAAAACAACCACATTAGATTCTTATTCATAAGCTGATATTAATTTAGATGTATTTGTTTAATTATAGTATTCCCATTACTGACAAAAATATCACAATTTAGGAATTATATAATTTAATAGTTCAAATCTAATATTTCTCGTAACTCCTAACTCCTAACTCCTGTAAGGGGGATTCGCATTTCGGAGCATTCCTTTAAGAAATCCCCCCTACGACTCCTAACTCCTCCGCAATACGATAACTAATTACCCAAATTCTATATGAATAATTATGCGGACTTGATTATGATAGTCGATTTGTCAAACTATAATTATTTTAGCGGTTATATCATGTCCGGTTGAACAGTGATAAATAAATAACTACGGAGGAGTCAGGAGTCAGGAGTCAGGAGTCAGGAAGGAAGAAAGAATAACAGGAGAAGAAGGAGAAAGTTTTTGTTATAACTAATTATCCGGACATGATATTAATTATGATTCCTTACAAATATGACTATTAAACTAAATAAGATTATTGTGATTGATATTGAAGCTACTTGTTGGGAGAAAAATCCCCCACCAGAACAAGAAAGCGAAATAATTGAAATAGGGATTTGTATTGTTGATGTAGCTTTAGCTAAACCTGTGGAAAAAGAAAGTATTTTAGTCAGACCAGAATGTTCCCAAATTAGTGAATTTTGTACCCAACTTACAACTTTAACTCAAGCAGAAGTTGACCAAGGAATTACTTTTGATGAAGCTTGTTTAAAACTACGGAAAAAATATGAATCTTTACAACGAGTTTGGGCAAGTTGGGGTGAGTATGATAAAAATATGTTTGAGAAACAATGTTTATCTAGGGGCGTAAAATACCCTTTTGGAATTAGACATATTAATGTGAAAAATTTGTTTGCTCTTGTTCATGCTTTACCCAAAGAAGTAGGGATGGCAAATGCTTTAAAATTATTAGATATTCCTTTGGAGGGAACTCATCATCGTGGCGGAGATGATGCTTGGAACATTGGCAAAATATTAGGAAAATTACTATTACAAAGCAGAATAATAAATAAAGAAGTCTGAAATTTAGTGTTGAGAATTAATGGGATAATACCAAATCCGCTTATCAAAGGCTGATTGTTCAAAATCCTCTCTAACCATTTCCCCATCTCTTTATTTCCCCAAAATAGTAATTTATAAAACGGATTTAGTATAATTTATCTGTCCCTTGAAGGTTGCAATATTTCAAAATTGTATTATAATCGTAGTATATAAATATTAAAAATGTAGGGCAAAGGGAAATTCTTCTGCCATGCTTTCTATTGTTCAACCTATAAAATTAGAGTAATGACCCCAAACCAAAACAATAATCAAAACTTTACTAAAGCCAATTTTGACTTTGATAATCTCCCCTATTTAACTAATCCTTACAGAAAACTTAACCTTCAAAGTGTAGGTATTGGTTTAATTAATTTACCGCCCAATGAAGGTTATACATTTACCCATAGTCATGCGGAACAAGAGGAAGTTTATATTGTTGTTTCAGGAAAAGGTGTAATTGTAATTGATGGAGAATTAATAGAAATACAACGTGGGGATTTAGTTCGAGTTTCTCCTAGAGCAAAAAGAGCAATTAAAGCAGCTCAAGAAACTGATTTATTTGTCATTTGTGCAGGTGGAGTAGCTCAAGGTTATCCTCAAAATTCTAACTCTCGTTATTTAATAGATGATGGTATTCCTGACTATGATGATATTCCACCTTGGTATCAAGATAACCCAGATATAATTGCTAAAAATTCTGTCTTAAAAGAACGGATGTTAAAAGCACAAGCTAAACGAAAACAACAGAAAAAAAATTGATATAGCAGAAATAAGGAGTAGAAAGAAAGAAGAAAGAAGATTGATATTTGTTGTTTATTCTATGTCGTGCGATGCAAATATTTATTCCATAATTCCTAATAGTAATAGGGACTGGTTTAACGAAGTCATAATTCAGTAGGGCTGAATGGCAATTCGCCCCTATAGAAGTTATTTTTGTCACAGGAATTAGAGCAACCCTCCAAAAATATTTCGCCTTAAAAGGCAGGGTTTTAAACTCAATTATTTTTGATTTTTTCTTATTTCTTTATTATAGCGGTTTTCATAAAGGCAGACTACAAAACTTCTTACTTTAAACCCAAATCTCTGTACTCTAAAAAACATGAAAACTGCTATAGCATTTCTCATAAAGATGAAATACATTTACGATCCCCCGCGAATACCCCTTGAGAAGGGGGAC
>JBCDJM010000069.1:0-28251 GCA_038747755.1 Cyanobacteria bacterium P01_H01_bin.35 | reverse complement strand
TTCTACCTAGAAACATTTTTTCATTACTGCTCGAACCAGTAATCTCATCATTATCTCTCAAAGCAAATAAACTACCATCACTTCCTAATTCTCCTGGTAATAAAGTCTCAATATCAGGGCCGTCTGTCAAAATAATATCAGGCAATGTTCAATCCTCCTCAATATTTTAAATTTTACTTTTTGGCACATTATATTTGATTTGAGAGATTAGTTTTGCCCCAAACGGATTTTTTCTTAATTAGACAATCTTGGGCCAGGCAAGTGTTAAATTCTTGAGAGTTACCATGTCCGGTTGAATAATTAGACTTTGATGGAAGGGAGGCGCGTATGCTGAAGGCAGAGGACAGAAGGTTTTTTCCATTATCACCTTAATTTTATACAAGCTCCGATGCTACCGGACATGATATTACTGCAAATCATAGTAGTTTACCGTTAAGTTTAACTATTAATCTGTGCCTTTTCATGTTGGGCTTTTCATCTCCACTCTACACCTAAAATTGGTGGGCATAGTAATGGTAGAGAGAGTGTGGGAGGTGTGGGAGGTGTGGGAGGTGTGGGAAGAAATTAAAAAACTTATCTATCTTCGCCATTACTATGCAGGACTACCCTAAAATTTAAGATTCTATCTCTGCTAATTCTAACCATCTTTCTGTAGCAATATCTATTTCTTGTTCTAAATTTTCTACTTTTTCATGGAGTTTTTGAACTTCACTAACTTCTGTTGGAGGTGCATTATAAAGTTGATTTTCTGCCTCAGCTTTTTCAGCTTCTAACTGAGCAATTTTTTTCTCTAAATTTTGATATTCTCGCTTCTCTTTTGATGATAATTTTCTTTGCCCAGTCTTATCGCGAGAAATTCTTTCTGACTTTTGCTGTTTAGGCTGACTTTCCTTTGGCTTTTCCTCAACTTCTACAGATTTTTTGTTTGCTGCTTCTATTTCTTTATAATCTAAATAAAGTGAATAATTTCCCGGATATTGTCGTAAATTTCCTACTCCTTCAAAAGCAAAAATTCTCTCTACAGTCCGGTCGAGAAAATAGCGATCGTGAGAAACTACAATTACACAACCATTAAACTCTTCGAGATATTCTTCCAACACTGACAAAGTTTGTACATCTAAATCGTTAGTCGGTTCATCTAAAATCAAAACATTAGGGGCACTCATCAATACTTTTAACAAAAATAATCGTCTTTTTTCCCCACCAGAAAGTTTATAGATAGGAGCATATTGTTGAGTACCTGGAAACAGAAATCTTTCCAACATTTGAGAAGCACTAATTTGAGTACCATCTGCAGTTTGAACATATTCTGCAACGTCTTTTATATACTCAATTACTCGTTGATTTTCTGTTGCAGAATCCAGCAAATCTTCTGAATGTTGGTCAAAATAACCTATATGTATTGTTGCCCCAATTTCTACTTTTCCAGAATCAGGTTCAATCCTACCTGTAATAATATCCATTAAGGTTGATTTTCCCACACCATTACCACCAATAATTCCCACTCTATCTTCAGGCACAAATTCATAAGTAAAATCTTTAATCAAGGTTCTATCATCGTAGGATTTAGAAACATTTTCTAGCTCAATAACCTTTTTGCCAATGCGACGACCAGCAGTAGAAATATCTACCTTTCCTAATGCTTCTTTAAATTCTCTTCCTTGCATTTCATCTATGCGTTGAATTCTGGCTTTTTGTTTAGTGCTGCGAGCCTTCGGACCCCGTTTCAACCATTCTAATTCCCGGCGTAATATACCTTGATGTTTCTTTTGAGAACTAACAATTGAATCTTCAGCTAAAGCTTTCTTTTCTAAAAAGTAGGAATAGTTGCCAGAATAAGTAAAAATATCCCCTCTATCTATTTCCAGAATTTTATTAGTAACTCGGTCGAGAAAATAACGGTCGTGAGTAATTAATAAAATTGCTCCAGAAAAAGTATTTAAGTAACTTTGTAACCATTCTACAGACATAGCATCTAGATGGTTTGTTGGCTCATCCATTAACAAAACATCTGGTTCAGCAAGTAAGGCAGTCGCTAAAGCAATTCGTTTACGATAACCCCCAGATAAGTTACTAACTTTAGCCTCAAAATCTTGAATTCCTAATTTACTCAGGATAATTTTTGCCTTAGTTTCTAACTCCCAAGCATTGGTAGAATCCATTTTTTGAGTTACTTCAGAAAAACGCGCCATTAAGCGGTCGTCTTCTGGATAATGAGCTAATTTTTCTGATAATTCTTCGTACTCTTTTACCAGTGCCATTTGTTCGCCACTATCGACAAAAACCTGTTCCAATACAGTGTTATTTTCATCTAAATCTGGTTGTTGAGGCAAATAAATAATCCTCACATTTTGATTTACTAAAATTTGACCGCTGTCTGTAGGTTCCAAACCAGCAATCATTTTTAATAGAGTTGATTTTCCCGAACCATTTGTACCAATTAAACCAACTTTATCACTAGGATCTAAACTGAAACTGGCATCTTTTAAAATTTCTTTGATGCCAAAGTCTTTTTTTACTGATTGAAGTGTAAATATACTCATTTGTTTTAGGGAGTAGGGAGTAGGGAGTAGGGAGTAGAAAATAAGAATAACAAGTGTATCTCAGTAACTTGAGAAACACTATAACTAATTAAACTAAGATTTAGATTATACATCAATTGTAGCTTAAAGCCAAGGCGGTCAAAAACTGTTTGATATAATGATGGTTTTTAATATGAGCTAATATACTAATCTTAAATGATTTGCGATTGAAAAAACTGCTACTCTTTGCAAAATTAATTTTCATTATGACTAGATCTTAAAAATCAGTTCAAAAATATAACTTATGTATTGCTATTTTATTGATTTGGTAATAAGTAAATTATCCCTGAAATTATTGTTAAAGCAACAGAAATCCAAAACATAATTATTGTGGGAATTTCCCAAATTTCAGGTAAAGGAGCAATTAATAAAGCAATGGCGAGAATTTGACTTACTGTTTTTAATTTCCCCCAAATATTAGCTCCTGAAATTTTTGTCTGATTAACGCGCCAACCAGCTATAGTTAATTCCCGACCTAAAATTAAAAATACTCCCCAAGCGGGAACTTTTCCTAATTCAATTAATGCTAATAGAGGTGCTAAAACTAATAATTTATCTACTAAAGGATCTAAAAATTTACCTAAGTCGGTGATTTGATTAAGTTTTCGTGCTAAATAACCGTCTAAAAAATCTGTAGCTGAAGCTATTAAAAAGGTAACTAAACATATCCAAAGATTATGATTAGTTGGAGTCTTGAGAGTGTAAAGAATAATGGGTACTCCCAACAGACGAGAAAAAGTAATTGAGTTAGGTATATTCATAATTTAAGAAGCAAGAGGGAAGAAGGAAGAAGGAAGAAGAGAAGAAGGAGTAAATATTATTATTACAACTTATGCAAAATAATACATTTCTGTCATTGCGAGCGACAGCGTTTCGGCTAAGAGCCGACATGAATGCGAAGCAGTCCGTCAGGATAGCAATCTCTGTGCGTCCCTGAGATTGCTTCCTTCCACTCCGTTCCAGTGGGTATACTAATTATTGCGATTTGATATTATATAGCAATACGTGCTTATGTTGTAATATTTTATCGCAGGGGTTTAGTCTCTAAACTCAAACAAAAATAGGATTTGGAAACCAAACCTCTACAGTTTTTTTCACAAGTAATTTAGGATTGCTATATGTTAGTATATTTAGGCTATAGTCTAGATTTTAATTGAGTAATATTATGTCTGGATAATCAGTGATAAAACAGTATTTGTTTGTAGTATAGCTCTTAGCCAGATTTATACTTATAGCTAAAGCTCTACTAGGAAATTTAATTATAACTATTCAACCGGATATGATATAATTGCTAAAATTATTTAAATTTATTTTATTAGTTGAAATTATAATTATGTCTGTATCAAAAGAAGAAGCAAAGCAATTATTAGAACGTTTAATTTTTGATAAGGAACTTCCTCAAGATTGGGTGCAAGATGTGTGGGGAATGAGTCCAACTTTGGGAGAAACTGCTGCTAAGTTATTAGATGTTTTTGATGTCTTAATTACATCTTGCCCAGAGGCTGAATTAAATGATGTAGTGCAAACTTTTGAGGCAGAATTATTGGAGGAAGAGAAGGATATTTATTAATGGTAAGTAGGGATGTTCCATGAAACGCCCCTACAGGAGTTTGAAAAGTTAAAAATTGTATAATTTATGCTCAATTTTTTTTGAGCAATAGACTTTTATTCCATTGTCGCGATCGCTACATCAAAATTATTATAGCTATGGCTATACGAGTAGCTTTCTTGGCTACAAAACCAGCTTGCGGTCCGTAAAATTTTGACACTAAAGTTTCGACTACATAGGGAACTATAATCTTAGCTGCCACACCTAAAATATTCATAATTATTCCTCCAATTGAACGATTATTTTTTCAGAAAATCTTTCTCAACTTATTAGAGGTTTTCTGTAAGCATTCAGCTATTAGCGGTCAGCTATCAGCTTTTTCATAAATGAAGCAAGCAAACGACATAGTTCTACATCTCCATTTTTACCGAATTATTAATTATTAATTGTTAATTAAATAATTGTGGTTTAAAGCCTCCCCTTTTAAGGGGAAAAAGAGAAATGATATTTCCCAATCTTCAATCAAGAACGGTTTTAACCAGAGGTAATTATCAATTATCCATTATCCATTATCAATTAATGAACACATCCTTCTTTAAAGGTAATGAAGTTGATAGCTGACGGCTGAATGCTTACGGTTTTCTTTGCCTCATATTTTTATATTACTGACAATAATTCGGCTTGAAAATGACAAGATGTCAGCTTTTAAATGTGACAAAATGTCAGTCTTGCTCTAATTTTAAATGTCTTTCAATTATGTAAACTAAATCTGTCTGAATTTCCTTTCCTTCACTAATTAATTGACGGGCTAACATTGCTCCTAATTTTCTTATTCTTCGCGGTGGCTGTGTATGTTCATATCGATAAAAATGACGCACAGATATGCCTACCATTTCGGCTGCTTTTTCGTTGGTTATGCCAAAACTAACTAATGCTTTGGGATTAAGATATTCGGCTGCCTGGATTTGAGAAATTAAGTCTTCTTTTGTTGTGATTTTTTGAGACATTTTGACCTCCTAAAAAAGTGTTATTTTTTGTCTCTATCAATTTAATAACTCCATTCAAACCTAGGAGATATACCCCAAAGCAAGAGCTTGGATAAATTTATGAAAGTATTGCTATAATTGACAAAACCTAACTTCGGGGAATAAAAAGTTTGGGGATTCCCCTAAGTTTCTTTTTTAAGGAAGTTCTGAATATGCCGAGACAATCTAAAGGGCCAAAAATTCAAGAAAGAGCTAAATTATTATTGGAGGCTTTATTAGCATTTGTGAATGAGGAATTAGATCGCCTTTCTGATATTCAAGTAGAAGCAAAATGGGTGGGGGAAAAAACTTCTGCCGATCTACTTGTGAAAACTGAATTGAGACATTTAGTCGAACTAACAAATAGATATAAAAATGATGGTCAAAGGTTGACTAAAGACCAAATTAGAGAAGTGCTGAAACAACTGGAAGAATTTTTGCAAATTTTGGAACATACACGGAAAGAAAGGCAGGGTAGATCGGAATGGGAGTTTACCCTAAAGTTGTGGAGTACAGATAAACAAAGGAACTTAAAAGCTTTAGATGAAGAGTGGGAGAAACGTAAATCAAAATCTGGCGATGACAAACAAACTAAGTCTGATGCTGTCTTTCAAACTCAAAAATACAATATTCCTGGGGAGGAATGGTTAGACAATAAAGTTTTTGTGGGTAGGGAAAGGGAACTTGCCGAACTCCACGAATTGCTGAAAAATAATCAACGGGTTGCTGTTGCTTCTGTTTCGGGAATGGGGGGTGTGGGTAAAACGGAACTTTCCCGTCGATACGCTCATGCTCATAAGTCTGCTTACCCTGGTGGTATCTGTTGGTTGGAAGTACCTGCAGAGAATGTGGGTATTCAGATACTCAGGTTTGCTCAGAATAATCTCCAACTTACTCTCCCGGAGGAGGAAGATTTAGAGGGAAGGTTGCGCTACTGTTGGCAAAATTGGTCTGAGGGGGAGGCGTTACTTATTTATAATGATGTGACTGACTACGAAAATCAGCTTAAGCCTTTTTTGCCTCCAGACTCCAGGTTTCGGGTACTGCTGACGACTCGTAAAAGTTTTGGTAAGGCTTTTCGGGAGTTGCGTCTGGATGTGTTGAAACCTTTGGCAGCGATGGAGTTGTTAAAGTCTATATTGGGTAGAGATAGAGTTTTGCAGGAACCCTGGAAGGCAAGGGAGTTGTTGAAATGGTTGGGGTATTTGCCTCTGGCGATCGAATTGGTGGGGCGGTATTTGGATGAATATTGGGATTCTTTGAATAGGGATAATTTGGCATTGACAAAAATGCTTGAGCGTTTACAGAGAAAAAGTCTGGAACATCAGGCGATGTCAGCTAATGAGTTGATTAATTATCCTCATGGTGTGGCAGAGGCGATCGCTTTGAGTTGGGATAGGTTGGATAAAATGACTCAAGAAATAGGTTTGCGGTTGGGGTTGTATGCTTTGGCTCCTTTTCGTTTGTCGTTGGATCAGATAGAGGATGATGAGGAGTTGGAGCTTTGGGAAATTGCTATTGGGGATTTGCTAAATCTGCATTTGTTGAAGGGTGTTGAGTCTGGGATTTATAGTTTGCATCCTTTGGTGCGGGAGTTTTTGCAGATCAAATTGAGAGAATATTCGCAGGCGGATGAGTTGAAACGTGGTTTTGTTGCGGCGATCGTGGAGGTGGCGAGAAAAATTCCTGAAAACATTACACTGGAGCAAGTTAAGGAAGTTGAGGTTGATATTCCTCATGTTGCAGAAGTAGCAGAAAATTTGACTGAGTATTTCAGTGACGATCATTTAATTACTCCTTTTGTTGGGTTAGGTCGGTTTTATGACGCTCAAGGATTTTACCCAAAGGCACAATCTTGGTATGAGAAGTGTAAAGAAATAGCAGAAAAATGTCTAGAAGGCAAGCCTGCTGTTGCAAGTGTCTATATCTATCTCGCAGAATCATACCGTTTCCAAGGAAAATACAATGATGCCGAACCCTTGTACAAACAAGCCATAGAAATTGATGCGGTTGCTGCTTTTGGGTATGATTTGTATTTGTTGGCGGTCGCTAAACTATCGAATGACAAATACTTCAGATTATTCAATTTTTATTTTCATACTTTAATTCAGCAACGCCAAATTGATAAAATAGCTCTGCCAGAAAATCATCTTAACCTTGCCATTGACCTCAATAACCTAGCTTTATTATATAAATCTCAAGGAAAATACAACGATGCCGAATTATTATACAGACAAGCTATAGAAATCAATAAAATAACTTTGCCAGAAAATCATCCTGAACTTGCTCAAGTGCTTAACAACTTAGGAGTTTTATTAAATGTTCAGGGACGTTATGAAGAAGCAGAGTCTCTTTTGGCAGAAGCATTAAGAATGAGAAAGCACCTATTTGGAGAACTACATTTAAATACTGCCGAAACTCTTAACAACTTTGGAGCTTTATACTATGAACAGGGTCGCTACAATAAAGCAAAAACTTTTGATCTCCAAGTCTTAGAAATAAGGAAGCAACTGCTTGGGGAGACACACCCATCCATTGCCCAAAGTCTTAACAACCTGGCCAACCTATGTGTTAAGCAAGGGTACTATGAAGAAGCAGAGTCTCTACATCTAGAAGCACTGGAAATGAGAAAGCGCTTTCTTGGGGAGGAACATCCAGACATTGCCAACAGCCTCAACTGCATGGGATCTCTATATTGTTTCCAGGGACGTTATGAAGAAGCGGAACCTCTATATCAAGAAGCATTGGAAATGAGAAAGCGCCTGCTTGGAGAGACACATTCATCGGTTAGCACCTGTCTCAACAATTTAGCATTTTTATACTTTCACCAAAAGCTTTACAGTAAAGCAGAAACCTTTTCTTTACAAGCCATAGAAATTGACAAAACTGCGCTGCCTCCTAATCATCCATTCCTTGCCAGAGACCTCAACAACCTGGCAAATTTATATCGTGACCAAGGGCGTTGTACTGAAGCTGAAAATTTGTATTTGCAAGCACTTGATATTTTTGAGCAAAAATTAGGTGGAGAACATCCTAAAACTATTCAGGTGCGAGAAAATATCGAACGTTGTCGGCAACAACAACAGAGCTAGAGAGGGATTTTGCCACGGATACACGGATGATGGAAATAATTAATCCGTTTATCCGTGCCCGAATCTGTGTCTAGCTGCCGATCACTCTTTTTCAGCGATCGCCTCCTCAACAGTTTTTATTAATCTCAAAAGCTCTCCAAAGTAAGAATACCAGCTTTTCTATCCACTACCAAGCGCCGATTTTCCAGCCAAGACAAACCGATTAAAATCTCTGGTATTCCATTACCAACAATAACAGGAACCTTCATTTCTTGACCGTCAAAAATTGCTGTTCCCTCATAAATATCAAACAGAGATTCCCCTCTAGCTGTTTTCATTTCTTGTGTTTTTATATACTGCCATCCCAAACTTTCTGCATCTTGAATATCCATTGCCAAGGAATCAGTAAAGCCAGTATCTAACAATACATTAACTGTTATTATGGAACCATCGGCGGCTACTAACTCCATTTCAAAAAACAGTTCTCCTTTGCTACCAAAAAATCCTGGAATCATATCCTACCGCAAGTCCCCGTTTCATTCAAACGCATTGCCATAAGATCGGAGGTAGGATGCTGTTCGCGAGCCTTTTGAAAACTGACATTTTCATCGGCATCAATAAAATAATCTCCACTATCCGGTTCGATATGAATATACCAGTCGTAATGTTCTTTCACCAAGTCTGGATAAACTCGCCAAAAAATTTCCCGACACCGACGGCCAAAAGCTTCTTTTTCTGCTTTGCGTCTGGCTATTTCCTCTGGGGAAAGAGGGGGGCGATCGCCATATATTGGGGTACCTCTGGGTACTTTTCTGCGTGTTGTTTGGGTCATATTTCTCACTTTTTATATTGATCGGATACTAACATTATAGCAGACATTTTGTAGTGGCGAGTCGCGACTTGCCACTACTAGATATGGTAGTTCTGCGTAAGTCCTGTCGAAGTCATTGCGACTGGAATGGAGTGGAAGAAAGCAATCTCCCAAAAGCCTGAGATTGCTTCCTATCGTCGATAGGGACGACTATTCAACTATTAACTTCCTACTCCCCACACTTCCCTGGCGAGCAAGATGCTCGCACTAGGTTCCTTTCGCCTTCGCCTCCAAATTTTCCAAACGACTCCTCAATTCCTGATTTTCCTTTTTCATCTTATCCAGTTCATCACGCAACTGTTTCAGCGCCTTGTCAGAACCAATATTTTTCTGCACCTTCTGTACTGCTTCCTCCGCTCGACGACGCACCCTGCCATCAGGAGTTTGGTCCGCTAAACTCTGCAATATTCCAATTGCTTCAGCAGTTTCCATTTGCGACAAGGCAGCAACTACAGAAACCTGAGTCAAGAAAAATGTTTCCCGCGATAATTCTGTCAGTCGTTGCAAAATTCGTTCTAAATTCACAGGAGACTGAGCAGTAGAAATACTTCCCAACACGCGAATAGCAGTCAAACGTAACGCTTGCGGTACACGAGGAGCAGTATATTTCAAAATCTGATTTAGAGCAGTTTCAGAAGTCTTCATCTTGCCCAAACCTGATATTGCACCAGAACGCACGACCTCATTCCAACCCTTTTTCTCTTTTAATACCCACTTCAATAATTTAATTGCTTTTTCTTCAATGGGTTTTTCATCAGAGTTAGCATTAGCAGCAGCAATATCTCCAATACCAGACACAGCAGCAGCTTCCACATAATAACTGGCATCCCCATTTTTCACTAAAGACTTGAGCAATTTATAACTTTCATGGGTTTTTATCTGTATTAGTGCTTCCACCACAGCACGACGCACGCGAGCATCTTCGTCTTGTAAACCTACAGCTAAACCATCAAAAACTTGGTCTAGTTTAATTTTTCCTAGTTGTTTGGCAACTTCAACCCGCACACCCCAGAAAGGTTCATCTATCAGTGCCTGGGAAAGCACTTTCACAACTTCTAAACCGCCCTTTTTCACCAATGCTTCAGCAGCATAAATGCGAGATGTGGGGTCTGGATCGAATTGTAATTGTGCTTTCAGTTCGGCTAATGGATATTCTAGTTTTACTGTTTTCAGATAATTATTACCCACATCAAAGCTGATGAATTTTGGTTTTTCTGAGAGAGGGAAATAAAAGGTTTGTTCCTGTTCGTGTACGCGCACATTAAAGTTAATTAGTTCTGGTTTTTCTTCTTTAAGATAACCAAAAGCTATAGGAATTTTCAGATCAAATAATTCTTTGCTTACATCAGCATTTTTGTCTTTTTTAGCTAGGATTTGTGTAACAGTAATTTTTGCTAATTTACTATTACCATCCCAACTATAATTAACTTTATAATCTGGATGACCGCCCCGAAAAACATATTGGTCGAATAAGAATAATAAATTCCGTCCGGTTGCTTGTTCAATTGCTCTTAATAAATCAATAGTTTCAACAGTTTGATGAGCATTACTTTGAACAAAATTATGAATTGCTTTTGTAAATAATTCAGCTCCTAATTCGGTTTTAATCATGTGATAAACACAAGCACCTTTTTCATAAAGATGGCGGTCATAAAGTTCGATTGCTTCTCGATAAATATTAGTTACAATAGGGCGACGATAACGACCTCTATCCTCAGCAATATAACTTCGAGCTTCCTTCAAAAGATAATAAGCAGCATCATCTTGACCATACTGGTTTTCCGTCCATAATACTTCCGAATAGGAAGCCATTCCTTCTTTAATCCAAGCATGAGACCAATGTTTAATTACTATCAAATCTCCGAACCATTGATGGGCGAGTTCGTGAGCAACTAAACTTTCAGAATTACGGTTATCTAAAGCAGCTTTTTCATCTAATAAACATCTGTCTGTAAGTAAAGTTGTGGAGGTATTTTCCATACCGCCAAAAATAAAATCACTGACGCAAACTTGAGCATATTTAGGATAAGGATATTTATAGCCAAATTCTTGACTAAAAAATTCTATCATTTCAGGAGTTTTACCCATAGTGCGCCGAGCATCATCTTGGCGTTTTTTTTCTACATAATAGGTTACAGGAATACCATTCCATTCATCTTGAATTTCCGCAAACTTACCTACTGCTAAAGTCATTAAATATGTAGGATGAACTTGTTTTTGCATCCAATGATAAATTTTACCATCTCCACTCTCTTCAGTGTGGATAAGTTCACCATTGGAAATAGCAATAAATTTCTGAGGTACTTTAATGCGAATTTCTGAAGTTGATAGTTGACCAGGATAGTCGAAGCAGGGAAACCAGAAACGAGAATCTTCGTCTTCCCCTTGAGTCCAGACTTGGGTTGATTTGTCTGGATAATGTTCGTCGGGAGTAATAAAATAGATACCTCGTTGCGGGTTATTAGCAGTGTAGGCGATCGCTACTTTAATTTGTTGACCTGTTGTAGTGACTGGTTGTAGGTAAATTTCTAATTCGTTGCCATCATAGTCAAAGGTTTGTTCTGTGTCGTTGATTTTAACAGAATTAATTTCTAGGTCAACTGCATCAAGAGTTAATTTATCAATGTTACTTCTGACAGGGTTTAAGCTAATAGTACAAGTGCCGTGAAAACTTTTGTTAGGAATGTCAAGTTCTAGATCGAGGAAAATATGTTCTACTTGACCTGGACGGTCTGGGTTATAATGTGGCCTAGCGCCTGGTAACTCAAAAGATTTGGAATTGTTTTCAGAATCAAAGTAAAGATTGGACATTCGGTATAATTATCAATATTTTTTGGACAAAGCAAGGGTTCTTCTGATGCTAGTCCTGACAGCTATATTTTAGATTATCAAAAAAAGGGGCGGGAAGACCTCCAATTTTAGCAGATTTGTAGTAGCGTGACACGTCTAAATACGATTTGATAGCTCCCGATTGGTGGGCGGTAACCCCGCCCTATCGCTGTCTCCGCCTCTCCCCTTCTCCGCGTCTCCGCCTCTGTTCTTGACAAATTCTTCAGTAATATACATAATCGTGAAAAACTCTGTATAAACAGATACTACACATGAGCATAAACTACTAAATATTTAAGATATTATTAACTTACTAATTCATTTTATCTAGAGTTTCTCAAGTTCGTGAGGTACAGTTTTTTTTCTTGTTTTCTGTTATCTGTTCCCTCAAGCCTATAATTTTGTACTTTACCAGTATTTTTTTTTATTAAGAGAATAAACTTGGGTTGAAAGAGAATCGGGAAAAGAGGGATTTTCTAACCTGAATCACTGCTATATAATTAATATATTCAACAATAAATATCATAATGACTAACCAACTAATCTGTTATTTAAGTACTACTGAAATTTCTTATTTCGGTATAGATAAATTACAACAACTTTATTCTTTTAAAGAACCAGAAATAGTTTGGAATTTTCTGCATAAATATCATTTTATCTTGCCAATACTATTAACAGCACCAGAAAAAATCCATCAATATTTTCCAGGCGATCGCTTAGGCTTAGAAGTTCATATAGACCCTGGTGCATCTGAAAATGACGAAGAACTATTCATCATTATTTTTACCAAAATTGAATGCGATAGAGCAGTAGAAAAACTTTGGGAACTTGATGAAGATTGGTCATTGCATATTTGTAGAGAAGCTCAACATAAATTGGAGATTCATTTAGGATGAGTTTTAATTGTTCTGAATATTTAGCTCTAGCCAAACAACTAGCTGGAAAAGCTCTGATGAGTGCTAGTGAAGAAGCTCGATTACGTTCTGCTATTAGTCGTGGTTATTACGCCGCTTTTATTTTAGCAAGAAATTATTTGCGAGATTGTCAAGGTATAACTATTCCTGTACAACAGACTCATCAATTTGTAATTAATCAATTCCGAGATAGTTCTGATTTACTTAAGCAAAAAATAGGCAAAGATTTATCCCGTTTAAGATTCAATCGTAATCAAGCAGATTATGATGATAATATTGATAACTTACCTGTTATTACTACAAGAATGCTTAAGTTAGCCGAGCAAGTTTTTCTAAATTTAGAAAAACTTGCATCTGTAGAAAAAAGATGATTTTAAATCTATATTTTTTGTCACTATAATTGAAGGTAAGGAAGAAGGAAGAAGAAAGAAGGTGGAAAGTGGAAGCTTTAAGAGAAGGAAAAACGTTACATAAGGTGGATATTTTCCCAGCTTTTACACGCCCCGATACTAACGGACATGATATTATTTCACCAATACCAAAAATTGAATGTAGCAATACTTGTGAAACTGGTATAAATCATCTCTTATTTTTTTTATTCGTAAATAATATGAATGAATTTCAAACCTCTGACTTATTACTACCTTTACCAGTAATGGCTTCAGAAGAAAATACATTTGCCCACTATACAATAGTTTCTAGACTACCAGGTGTCATCGAACGAGTCATCAAAGACAATGATTTTCCTCCAACTATTGTGCAACAATTAGAATCTTTAGTAGCAGATTTATTTGAAGGATGGGTGCGCCCCTTGGCAGAGATTGAAGGGCAAGATATAGTTGCCTGGGAATCCTATTTACAACCTTTCGAGGGTAAAAGTTGGTTCGATTTACCATTTTATTTTGCTGAAGCTTATTTCTTCCGACGTTTACTGGAAGCAACGGATTATTTTGTGCCTGGAATTTGGCAAGGGATAGATCCATTTGCTTATCAAAAATACTCTAGTTTAGAAAAATCAATGGATGCTATCCGAGTAATTAGCAATCGCTTTACTGCTTTACCAGAACAGCAGAGTTATCAAACCTCTATAACTACTATGCTTCAAACTGCTTTATGGGGTAATCAAGTCGATCTCAGTTTGTGGCCACTTAGAGGAGGAGATAATACTCATAGAGAGCTTCACCAACAACAAACTCACATTTTAATAGATGATACCTACGATATACTCAACTATTTAAACAATATTCACGGAGAACGTATCGATTTAATTATAGATAACGCAAGTTTTGAATTAGTTTGTGATTTTTTTCTGATAGACTTCCTGTTATCTACTCAGACTGCCAATACTGTTTATCTACATTTAAAAGCACACCCAACTTTTGTGTCTGATGCTATGAGTCAGGATATATTTTACACTCTAGAAAAATTAGCTAATGATATCTCAGAAAATGTCAGAATTTTGGCAACTCGCTTACAAGAATATATTGCTTCTGGTCGTCTAATTTGCCGAGATGACTTTTTCTGGAATGCTCCCCTAGCTTTTTGGGAAATGCCACAGTCTTTAAGGGAAGAGTTAGCTAAAGCTAGTTTAGTTTTGATTAAAGGAGATGCTAACTATCGACGCATTATCGGCGATCGCCACTGGTTATTTACTACGCCTTTGTCAGATATTGCTAATTATTTTCCCACACCATTTGTCGCTTTGCGTACCTTGAAGTCAGAAGTAGCAACCGGGTTAGAACCCGATCAAATTGAAATATTAAGCGAACAAGACCCTTTATGGTTAACCAATGGTCAGTGGGGTGTAATTCAGTTTGTAATACCAGAGTCATATTCATAAGTCAAAAGTCATAAGTCAAAAGTCAGAAGTTAAATTCGCAGCAAGGACTAAATTTGAGAGGAGTAAAAATGTCTCCGTTAGTAATGGCGACTGTTATATTAGACTTCTTGCAGAAGTCAGGGAATAGGGAATAGGGAATAGGGAATAGGGAATAGGGAATAGGGGATGAAATTGTTGATTTCATATCTTGAATTGATTTCATTTTTTATTTTTGGAGATGTCTATTTAATATTATATCCGGATGAACAGTGATAAATAATTAGGGAGGAGTCAGGAGGGAAGAGGGAAAAAGAAAGTATAAAAAGGAGAAAGTTTTTTTATCACGCTTTTATCCGGACATGATATAACAAGATGTCGCGATGTTTTGGTCTATTAGCTTGGTTTTTACTCCACAAATATATTCCAAGCATTCAGTTTGTAAAGCATTGAGAAGGAAAGGAAAGGAAAAGCAACACAACAACTCAACACAATAGAATTCATAGAATAGGGCTTGCTGATTAAATCTTAAAGCATTTACAGATAAAGGTTTTAGCCTTTTTAGCTCTTTACAGCGGTTTTCATTTCAGTAGACCACAGTAGGCGCGATTTCCTGACGGAATGCTCCTAATTACGCGGAAAGCGACAGCATTCGGTTTGCGCAGCATTCCGCAGGAAACGAAATCGCCCCTACAGGGTTTTGGTTATGACGATGTGGTTTATCCATCTGAAAAGCGCTGTAATGCTCAAAAAGTTAGTTAGCATTTTGGGCAAGAGAGTAGCAAAAAAATTACTCCCGTAGGGACCTTGCATTCAACGTCCCTCCCTACTCCCCTACTCCCCCACTCCCCTACTCCTTAAAAAAGACTTTTTCAGCAAACCCTAGGATATGTATTGGTTCACTACCCAAAAATAAATATTTGCTACATTTGCTACTAAATTTATTGCTTTGAATGTCAATATTTCCTAAGAGTCTAGGTTGAACTAAAACGTTGTCCAACCTAAAATGGAAAATTTAATCACTTAAACAGATAAAAAATGAAATTGGCAGCAAGAGTTGACAAAGTATCACCTTCCCTAACTTTGGCCATCTCAGCTAAAGCAAAAGCAATGAGAGCTGAGGGAATAGATGTCTGTAGTTTTAGTGCGGGGGAACCTGACTTTGATACTCCAGAACACATTAAAGCAGCAGCTCAAAAGGCGCTAGAAGGAGGTAAGACTAAATATGGCCCAGCAGCGGGAGAACCTAAACTGAGAGAAGCGATCGCCCAGAAGCTCTCTAGGGAAAATGGCCTAAACTACAAGGCAGAAAATATTATTGTCACGAATGGGGGCAAACATTCTTTGTTTAACCTAATGTTGGCATTAATTGAACCAGGGGATGAGGTTATTATTCCGGCACCCTATTGGTTAAGTTATCCTGAGATGGTTAAACTCGCAGGAGGGGAAGCAATAATTTTGACTACTGGTGCTGAAACTGGTTATAAAGTTACACCGGAGCAACTGCGTCAAGCTATTACAGATAAAACAAAATTATTTGTGCTTAACTCACCATCTAATCCAACTGGGATGGTTTATCAACCAGCAGAAATTAAAGCATTAGCAGAAGTAATAGTAGATAAAGATATTTTAGTAGTCTCAGACGAGATTTATGAAAAGATTATTTATGATGATGCTCAACATCTGAGTATTGGTGCGGTTAGCTCAGATATATTTAAAAATACTATTATTAGTAATGGTTTTGCTAAAGGTTATTCAATGACTGGTTGGCGGATAGGATATTTGGCAGCACCCGTAGAATTAATTAATGCTACAGTGAAAATTCAAGGTCATAGTACCTCCAATGTTTGTACTTTTGCTCAGTATGGAGCGATCGCTGCATTGGAGTCATCTCAAGACTGTGTTGAGAAAATGCGTCAAGCTTTTGCTCAACGGCGAGAGGTAATTTATCGGTTACTTAATAGTATACCTGGTCTTTCCTGTATTCAACCAGAGGGAGCTTTTTATATGTTTGTCAATATTAGTAAGATTAGTAATAGTTCTCTGGAGTTTTGTAATGCTTTATTGCAAAAGGAAAATGTGGCTGTTATTCCTGGTATTGCTTTCGGAGCAGATGACCATATTCGGATATCTTATGCTACCGACTTAGCAACTATAGAAAAAGGGATGGTGAGATTAGAGCGGTTTGTGCGTTCGTGTAGCGGAACGTAATTTTATTACAGAACGGAAATTTATGAAATTGGGTAGGTTGGGTTGACGTTTAGGAAACCCAACAACTCTAGTATATTTTTCAAATTAATGCTATCAATATTTAATAGGGGCGAGTTTTTCCCACAAAATTAGTAATTAGGGCTTGCTGATTAAATATCAAAAGATTGACGGATAAAGGTTTGAGCAATTTTAGGTCTGGAAAAAGTACCAGCTTTTTGGTTGATCAACCTGAAAAAGTGAGCATTTTGGGTAGATTATGGCAGAAAAATCACTCTTATAGCGCTACGCGCTAGGGAATAGGGAACAGGGAACAGGGAACAGAAGACTGTAAAAGGGTTTTCCGTTTGTCATGCTGCGCAAACAGGATTTAAAAATGTCCTAACCTATTTGCGTAGTGCTATATTATTCTTCCTCCTGCCTCCTCTATAATTCCCATTCCTCCTGACTCTGTACGGACGTTTTGCTAACGCAAAGTTCCGCTTTATATGTCGGCGACAGCCGAAATACGTTTGCGGAGCATTCCGGAACGGAAAGTTATGCGCCAGCAAAACGCGGAGCGACATGGAAAGCGCAGCATTCCGGAACGGAAAACGCATTAATGCTCAAGCAACGTCCCTACCTCCTGACTCCTACCTTCACCCATAACACTTTTTCAGCAAGCCCTAATTATCAAAGCTTTCAGCTAAACCCGCCCCTACAATTTTTTGAAAATCTACCACATTCAGTGTTTAGCATAAGGAAAGCCTAGTTTGATTGCAGAATTGAAACTGATAAAATTGGGTAGGTTGGGTTGACGTTCAGGAAACCCAACACAGATGGTGTGTTTTTCAAATTAATGGTATCAATATTCAGTAGGGGCGAGTTTTTCCCACAAAATTAGTAATTATCAAGGCTTTCGGCTAAACACCTTCTACAATACCAAATGTTTATAGTTTTTCTCTAATATCATGTCCCGATAAGAGTGTGATAAAAAAACGTTCTCCTTTTTGTACTTTCTTTCTCCTCTCTTCCCTCCTGACTCCTGACTCCTGACTCCTGACTCCTCCCTTCTTATTTATAGCTATTCAACCGGACATGATATAACTCCTCAAAATATTCTTTAGGGTATACGATAAATTTCAAAACCTTCAATTCCTTCAACTTGCTCATACTTAACTAAAACATCCTGAACCACAGCAGACTTAGGACCTTGATAACACCAGTTAATCATCTTTTTCACAACTTCCTCCCTACCCTCGAAGACAGCTTCTACTCTTCCATCCGGTAAATTTTTCACCCAACCATTTATACCTAAACTGACTGCTGTTTGTAACGTAGAAAACCGATAGCCCACTCCTTGAACTTTTCCCAAAATCAAAACATGGGCATGAATAAATTCTAAATATTCTGATTGGTTTTGCATTTTTTTTTATTAAAATAGAAATATGTACTATTCATTGTAGATCAAAAAAGCATACACCATGCTATTATTATATTTTAAATAATTTACTTATACAATAGTGTCATTTATAGGTACTCGGAACTAAAATAAGGAGATAGTCAAAATTATGCTCATAATATCATTGATAGTCAGTACAATTGTTAGTTGTCTAGCAGGCATCGGATGTGCTTATTGGTTATTAGAAAAGCGGTTAAAAAAACAAAGTAAAAATTATGAAAGACGGTTACGAGCAGATCGGGAAAAAATATATGAAATTGAGAAAGAACAACAAGAAGAAATTCAATTATTACATACAGAATATAAATATAAAATTCAAAAATTAGAAGCAGATTACAAACAAGAAAAACAAGCAGACTATCAAAAATATACGAGAGAGAAAGCTCAATTAGAAAATCAACTAAAGGAGAAGATTAAATCATTAGAAACTGAGCATATTCAAAAATTAACATTAGCTGAATCTAAAGCACAAAAAACTATAGAAAATTTGACAGACAAATTTTCTCATGAAATAATAGATTTAGAGAAAAATTATCACCAAAAAATCCAAGAAAATAATCGTTTTTGGCAAGTAGAATACCAGAAAAAATCCCAAGAATTAGAATCAATTAATCAGCAAAAAATTAAAAAGTTTACCAAATCTTTCCAAAAAAAGCAAGAACAAGAAATTACCAACTTAAAGAATGAATATGAAAAAAAGCTGGCAGAAACTATTAAATCTTTAGAAGCAAAGCATCAACATCAGCTCCGAAATAAAATAAAAGAATTAGAAGCAATTAATCAAGAATCTATGTTAGAAACCATGAAATCTATGACTGCTCAACATCATAATCAGCTTCAGCAAAAAATTCAAGAATTAAAACAAAACTATGAAACTCAGCTTCAAGGAACTATTAAGTCTCTTAGAGCAAAGCATCAACATCAAATTAAGGAACTAACAAAATTAGACTAATAATATAACTATGTCATTGCGACTGGAAGGCAGTAGAAGGAAGCAATCTCAAGGGTTAGAGCTGATAATTCTAATTTTGTTATCAAAATAATTGGGTCTAATACCAATTTGATAAATATTTGCTACGAATCTCTGTTCCCTATTCCCTATTCCCTATTGCCTTAAACTAATATAAATCCCTGAATTTTTGAATTAAATCTAGGGTGTCTTGATAAGCTTTAACCCTACCACCTTGCTGATAAAGTTCTGCTGCTTTTTGCAAATCTTTTATTGCTTGCTGAAGTTGTTGATTTGCTTGTTTCTTATTTTCCATTTTTTGATAAGTTAGACTATTTCGATAATAAGCATTGGCACGATTATAATAAGCATCAGCATAGCCTGGATTAAGTTCAATAGCTTTAGTATAATCTTTAATCGGATTTGGACCTCTGGTTATTGGTTCGTGAGGGTTAATTAATAAACTTCGAGCAATACCCAAATTAAAATATATTTCTGGACTGTTAGGTTCCTTTTTTAAAGCACGATTAAAATTAGTGATCGCTTCCCAAGCATCTCCCCGATCTAAATAAGTTATACCTTTAAAATATAAAGCTTCATAACTTTGAGGATTAATTGTTGAAAAAGGAATACTATTTGCTGGAGTATCATCCAAAATTAAGTCTGAAGGATTAATACCAGCAGCAGATAATTTTCTAATAAAACTATTAATAGGAACTGCCGCATTAAACCCTGTTTTAATTGGCGCTACATCCCCAGAATTAGTTTGAGCAAAGCCAAATTCTCCTTGCCCATGAATACCAATAACACGACCATCTGTATCAAAAACTGGACCCCCACTCATGCCACTCCAAGTAACAGCTTGATAACGTAAAGTATAACCTGCTCGGCGAGTTTTAGGGCGACTGGTTACTAATCCTGGAGATAATTCTGGCGCTCTATCTGTACCAAATAAACCACCAGTGGCAGGATAACCAAAAACATATATTTGGGAACCAATAACTGATTGTTCAGAATTACCTAAAGTTGCTACTGGATAAGGATCGGGACTTTCAAATTTAACTATTGCTAAATCTGGTTCTTCATCAGTTGTTTGTAAATTGACTACTTCAATTACTTGATAGTCTTTTTCTTCATTAGTTCTGACACTATATTTAATACTAGAATCTTGAACAACATGATTAACAGTTAGCACAGTATAAATATTACTATCTTGGGCAATAATTACTCCTGAACCATCACCTAAGTTACTATTAATTTGTACTGTAATTGGTGTAGCAATTTCTGCTACTTGTTGAGCCGTTTTGGCAGTTGCTACTGTGGGGATGGTAATAACAATTGCTGCTACAGTTGCAGTACCTAATAAACAGTTATTGAGGGAATTAAACCGAGAGAAAATCATAGTTTTACGGTGATATAATCTAGATAAAGTTAAATATTTAGATTTTTATGTACTATACTACTTGACTTGACGTAAATTTAGATAAATTTGTTCTCGGCATTGTAGGATACACATCTTGCCTGTGGGTTATAGTTTTGGGCAGGTTTTGGGTTTTGGGGAGGCAGGATGCCTACCCCACTTACAGCTCAAGTCAGAAGTTAAATTCTTGCTGCGACTAAGTTTGTAGAATAGGTATCTTGCCTGTTAGTTTTTAAAGGTAATGAAGTTGATAGCTAACTACTAAATGCTTACCTTAACTATATTATCTCTTAGTCTTACTAATTCAATAAGAAAAATAATGACCAATAAATAAGGTTTCAAGCCTCTCCTTTTAAAAGGATAAAAAAGAAAATATTGAGTCAGTCACCTAATTTAGAAATGGCGGCAGATGAGTCGGAGATATTTGTATATCGGCCTTCCGGAAAACTGGGGGAAGCGCTGAAAGCAAAACAGTGGGAATTTGAGTCTATTGTAGATGGGGAACTTTTGCGAGTGAAGAAAAGATCAGAATAAAATTCTGGTGAAACTGTTAATGAAAAATCATATTATATTTAATATTAGTATTGCGATGTTAGATAATTTTTTGTTGGGTTTCACTGCGTTATACCCAAGAAAAACATTGGAAAAAGTTAGGTTTTTCTGTTGGAAATGCTCCGCAAACTTTACTCAAGCAAACCTACATAATTTGAATAATTTTGAGTATAGATATACCAAAAGTCTAAGAAAAAAACACAATTAACTCCTGAAAAAATTATAAGGATATAATCTATACTGTATGTTGATGCAGTCAAAAAACTTGGGATTGCTTTCCTTAGAGAATCCTGCGCAAACCTTCCACTCCATTTCAGTGGCAATGACGTAGTTGTAAATTTTTCCACCTACCTAACTTATACAATCATAGTTACTATTTATTCAAGCAAAAAGGCGGGCAAATTTTCACCCACCCTTTTTGTTTCTTAGTTATTCGTTTTTTAATGAATCAAACTTGGAGAAGTCAACACAAATACATCCCGATATCCCATCTCTTCTATCGCAGGTTTAATCGGAGTTGTAAAGTGGAAAAATTCATGGTCATTTACCAACAATAAATCCCCAGGATTGAGAATTTTACTAAATACTGGCTTTTCTTTTCTAGCAGTATAAAGATGAGTTGCACCGCCTTGAATATTATGTCTATTTACTGCAAATATACCAATAAAATCTGTGCCGTCTCTGTGAATACCTTCCGGTGCTGGATTACCTGAATTATTAGGGGAACAAATAGTTCTAATTTGATGTACCCCTATTTCTGCTTCTGGATGTATTTTGCAGGAATCACAGAAGGCTAATATCATTTTTTTAAAGTTATCTAAGGCGATAAGTCTGTCATCTATTTCAGCAAATTCTCTTTTAATATCTCCAGCTAAAGGATTGTAATTTTTGCTTTGGAAAAGATAACCATGAGGCTGTTTTATTACCTCTTCCCCTGAGATAATAAAACGAGAAAGTCTTCTATAACGATAGTTAGCTTTCATATAAGGATCGACAGGAAGGTCGGCAAAAAACTCTTCAAAACCTTCCATACTAATTGAGTTTACCTTTTTATAGGTAAACATAAAAGCGTAATCTAAATTAATTGATTCTAAGACTTTTTCCATAGATATTTCTCCCTATTTTCATAGAGTAAAAATTGAGTTTTATATTGTTTATATTTTTAGTATAGCTCGGGTTTCTCGGAAGTGTTGCTAAATAGTATACAAACTATTAATTTTTGTAAAAAAATGTATCAAATTACTCAAAAAAAGGTTTATATCAAGTTGATTAACTAAGTAGGTGAACATAAATAAGAGGGAGGCTTTTAAGAACTATCTTGAGCTTACATCAAGGCTTTCAGTTAAACCCGCCCCTACAATTTTTTGAAGGTTTAATTAGACTTAACTACTTAATCAATAGTACAAAAGTGGTTTCCTAATTCTTCATCCTAATAATCCGTGTGATTAAGAAACCGGGTTTATGGAAGGTAGTGTTATATGTCAAAGTATTTAATATAAACCCGGTTTCTCTATTTCTTTTCATCCGTACATCCGTCGATAAAATTCCTGTCTTCCCCCTTTTTTCCCAAGTCAAAATTAACTTCTTACAGCTTTAACTAAAGCTTGACAACCTTGCAGAAAAATACTCACATCTATACCCAGTCCAATATACTGAACTCCACAGTCAATCCATTTTTTTGCAGTCTCAGAATTATTAGTAAAAGTACCAACAGCTTTGCCAGAACTCCGAATAATTTCTACTGATTTCTGCATTAATTCAACTACTCGAATATCATCAATTTGACCGGGAATACCTAAAGATTGAGATAGATCGTAAGGACCGAGAAAAATCACGTCAATATGAGGAACTGTAACAATTTCTCTCAGATTTTCAATGCCTTTTGTACCTTCTACATGAACTACAACTAAAGATTCTGCATTCAATTTATCGGTAATATTACTACCTGCTGAAGTGTAAACTCCCGCGCGAGTTCCGAATGATAAACCACGGCAACCAATAGGATTATATTTAGCACTTTGCACGGCTATTTCTGCATCCGTTATTGTTTCTATTTGTGGAACTTGTACCCCCGCACTGCCAATATCAAGAGCGCGTTGAATTTGTGCAGCATCATTCTTGCTGACTCTAACAACAGGTGCAATACCTCCACAGTCAGCAGCACGACAAAGGTCTTCTGCAACTAGAATATTTAAAGGTCCGTGTTCAAGGTCGATAACTGCGAAATCAAATCCTGCGATGCCACAAATTTCTATAAATGCAGGGTAAGCACAATTCATAAAAGGTCCGAGTACGACTTCGCCGTTTTTGAGTTTTTGTTTAAGTTGATTTTTTTGCATGGTTGATTAATCTTAAATATAGATGGAAATATGATATTGATAGGGGTTTGGTCTCCAAACCCTAATGTAAAATTTTGGATAATTACCTAAGAAAATGGGAATTTAAATAGGTAATTTGCCATGACTGGAGCAACTATTCCTATCTTTTATTTAACTCATATAAAGATTTTTCTAGCATATCTAACTCTTCCATATACTTAGATAACCTGGTTTGATAAATCTGCAAATTTGAGTAAATTTTCCCTGCTTCTCCTCCCTTACTTTCTCGTTGTCAAACTAAAGCTTCAAGCTTTGATAATTGTGGTTTATGCTAGGTGGTTGTTGATAATTTGATTCTAGAGGTTTATAATTAGGTGAAACTATTTTTTTTTACTGGTTCAAATTCTTGATACCAAGTCAAAGATTTCGTAATTCCATCTTGAGCATAAATCTTGACTTTGCTGATAAATTTGAGTTGCAAATGCTCAATAATTTGCCCAATTCGCTGAATAAGTTTGTCTGAAGTAGGGATTTTTTTTCCTTTAACAATAACTTCTATAACTCCCAGATCGTAAAAACTTTTTGTTTCTATTTCATCAGTTATGAGTAAGTAGTTTAAAATCTCGGTGACTGCTTCAGCATTTCCTTGTTTAGCAAGTTCTATGATTCTTACAGAAGAAGAATTTAGAGTATTATTTTCCATTTTGTTGTAATTTATAGAATGTTTATTCTGACTTTCACTGTAAGAATATTCTTGAAAAAAACTAGATTTATTTGACAGCTCAAATCCTTGCTTAGATTTCCTAAAACCTCCTAGATATTCTCTTTCTTGAGCGCGGATTAAATTTTGGTTCCAATAGTCAACAGAAACAACTATTAATTCCTCATTTAGTTGATCTAAAACCTTATTAGTAACATCAACTGCTTCTCGAAAATTATTTAAAGTCAGTGTTGATGGTTCAGAGTCAATTGCCTGCATTAGTGAAAGTAAATTTTGCTGTAATCTTAACGCTAAACGTAGACCATCTTTTTCTATTTCATCCAAGGCTGCTTGTCTGGTTAAATCTTGAATTTGCTTTTGATTTTTATCTTCTAGTTCATTATATTTTCGCTGCAATGCTGCATATTTTTCAGATAATTCATTAGCAATTTTGCGGTGATATTTTGCTTTTTCTCTATCTTTTTCTCCTGCTGCATGAGTAGTCACAGCTCCGACAGTAGCTCCCACTGCCGCACCTATCCCACCAATAATAAAAGGTAAAACCATAATTAACTCCTAGAAAAATTATATTTGTTTGTAGTTGGGCTTTAGCCCTATAAATCTATTTTGTGCTAAACCCCAACTACGAGCTTTTTTTGTCAATAAAATCTAACTATTTGTAGGTAAAAAACCCTGCTGAGAATTATCAGGTAAATGTTTAGAATTATTAGGCATTGCTCCTAATGACTTAGCTATAGCTACTGACTCTAAATACCGCTTCACCGCTCCTTCTATTCCTGGTTCACAAGGTCTATTTTTTATCTGTTCATTTATTGCGTCTGCTTCTGCCAAAAAATCTAAATTTTTCTGATGCTGATAACTTAATTCATCCTCAATTTCTTCCAGACGTTTTAAGTCTTCCTTAGTCAAAGAATCATAATAATTCTTAACTGCTTCCTTGTGACTTTCTAAAATGTGGAAAAACTCATAAACCATACCCGCGGCACCCACTGCTAACAATGCTGGCGAAACTGCACTCAACGCGATTCCAATAGGTGGGCAAAGAGAAGCAACTGTAGTAATAGTAAAAGCAGATGCAGCACCCACAGCACCCCCTTTTCCTGTATCTTTCAGGGTTTCCAAAATTGCTTCACCCTCAGAAATTTCTCCACGCACTACCCGCAAACCATTGCTTAAGATAGAAAAAGGCATAGTAGTTACCGCACCGATCGCTGCTCCCATTGGTGTTGCTTTAACTCCAGCTTTCACCGCTCCCGTAAAATTATCAACGTGCCATTTTGCACCCAGTTTTGCCTGTTCCTGCAAAGTCATATCTTTGTTCCCGCGTGCCCTATTATCTTTGGCATTTTCCCACTTCATATTCCTGGGGTCATTTGAGCCACCTTTACTATGTGGTTTAACGTGACTCGCATCTTTATCAGACAAATAGTCTCGCATATTTCTAGTAGCATTTTCAGCATTAGTCCCCGCCCGTTGAGATGGTGGCACTTTGTTAAACATTTCTTGAGCTTGAGCGTAAGTTCTTGATGCTTCTCCTGGACGTACTCCCCCTCGATAAAATTTTCGCGCTGCACCAGCAGATAAATCTTGAAATTTATTATGGTAGACTTTACTTGTCGCTGCCGCGTTAACGGCAGAGTTACGTTCCGAATCATTGGACATGATTTTTTTACTCCAAACAGTATTACCTTTTAATTAGAAAATTTGAGTCCTTTTCTATTAATAGGTTAAGCTTTTTGTTAGTTGTTTGGAAACTGTGGAAAATACTGACTTTTTCTTCAAAAAAAGATGTAAGCATTCAGCTATTAGCAGTCAGATCCTCGGCAGGAGGCTAGCTGACTGCTGTTTGCGCAGCATTCCGCAGGAAATGCTTACCTTCATCTTTATGAAAAATGTTATACATAGAATTCAGAATTGGTAAATTTACCTTTAATTCTAAATTCTACATTCGGAAGCTACTGTACTGTTACCACTTGTTCTGAACTTTCATTTGCCAAGCGATCGACTGCCCGCAAAGCATAAGTTCCAGGCGTAACTCTCACGGCATTAGTAGCATAATTTAATACTTGCACCAGTGCCCATTGATTACCATTTTGCTGATACAATGCCCAAGAACGAACATCTCCACTATTATCAGCATTCCAACTAATAACATCAGAATTAACCTGTACTCCTGTCGGTGGTGCTGGCGGTTGGTTATCTAACCACGGCATCGCTGGAGGTAATGCTGGAGTTGGATAAACTGAACTTTTGAATACATTATTTACACCCGACACATTATCTCGAAACATCTTCATACTAAAAAAGATATTTCCTAAAGAAAGTTGACTTGTTCTCTGACGAGAAAGAGCAACCTGTCTTTCAAACTCAGATACAGGCCAACCCGCACCTTGTAACTGACTCAAAAAATTTCCAGCATAAATATGACGACGTTGGGGGTTTTGTTGCAACCACCAGTTTAACAAGGCTGGATAACTCTGTTGGGGGGGATCGATGCGCCAATAAAGTTGAGGTGCTAAATAATCTAACCAACCCTTCTCCATCCATAACTTCACGTCAGCATATAAACCTTCATATTGATCGAAACCTACAATACCAGGAGGGTTGCCTGGACGATAAATGCCAAACGGACTAATGCCAAATTTGACATAAGGTTTCTCAGCGTGAATACCTTGATAGAGACGTTGCACCATATTATTCACATTCTGTCGTCGCCAGTTAGATACAGAAAGAGTACCACCAGATGCTTTGTAAGCGTTGTAGGTTTGGTAGTCGGGAAATTCCTGCCCTGCTTGAGGATAAGGATAGAAATAGTCATCGAAGTGAATGGCATCAACGTCATAACGACGCACTACATCTATTATCGTATTGAATGTTTGGTCTTGAATTACTTTCGCTCCTGGGTCCATCCAAATATTTTTGCCGTATCTATAGGCATATTGGGGATATTTTGTGGCCATGTGATTGGCAGCAAAAGAGCCATCATTAGGGCTAAGTTGGGCACGGTAGGGGTTAAACCAAGCATGAAGTTCGATGTTGCGTTTATGACTTTCGGCGATCGCGAATTCTAAGGGATCGTAATATGGTTGGGGAGGAGTTCCCTGTTGGCCTGTTAACCAACCACTCCAAGGCTCAATAGGAGAGTCATACAAGGCATCTCCGGTTGGTCGAACTTGCAATACTAAAGCATTCAGGTTTAGTTCCTGCATCCGGTTGAGGATGTTGAGTAATTCGGCTTTTTGTTGGGCAACTGGTAAACCACGTTGAGAAGGCCAGTCAATGTTGGCGACGGATGCTACCCATACTCCCCGAAATTCTCTGGGAGAAAATGAGGTGGGTTGTTGAGCAGTGGCAGTGGTTAAGTAGGTAGAGATTTGAGTCAGGGTTAGTCCTAATATTATTAGGCAACTCCAGAGGAGGTGTTTAGGTCGAAAGTGGATATTTTTGGGGATTTTAGCTAATAGTTTGTTGACTAAGTTCATTTTTGGATAGTGGTAATTTAACTTCATTCTACCTGATACTCAACTTCATACGGTTCAATGATTTTTTTGTAGGTTTAGTCAGTAGTAATATTATGTTCGGTTAAATACTTATAATATTTGTGAAGGTTGTTCAACAATTAATAATTGATAATTACCTCCTAGCTCTGATAATAACTAATTATTTTAAGATGAGATAAGTTACCCGAACAGAAATTTAACGACTATTGCGTAGAGCGCAATAAAATCTTTTAGTGGTAGTTTACAAGTAGGAATCTGCCCTAGAAAAAGTCAGATAATTTCTCAATTCTCTTTTTTGCCGAACAGAAATATAACGACTATTGCGTATAGCGCAATAAAAGATTTGAGTGGAGTTTTACAACAAGGAATCTGCCCTAGAAAAAGTCAGATAATTTCTCAATTCTCTTTTTTGCCGAACAGAAATATAACGACTATTGCGTATAGCGCAATAAAAGATTTGAGTGGAGTTTTACAACAAGGAATCT
>JBCDJM010000068.1:0-28369 GCA_038747755.1 Cyanobacteria bacterium P01_H01_bin.35 | reverse complement strand
TGCCACTGCAAGTGGTGACTATACTGCCCGCTTATGGAATGCCAACACCGGGCAACAATTAGCTACCCTTAACCACCAAGACACAGTAATCGCAGTAGCCTTTAGCCCCGACGGTGAAACCATTGCCACTACATCTTGGGACCATACTGCCCGCCTCTGGAATGCCAACACCGGGCAACAATTAGCTACCCTTAACCACCAGGACAGGGTAATAGCAGTAGCATTTAGCCCCGATGGTGAAACCATTGCCACTGCAAGTGGTGACAAAACTGCCCGCCTCTGGAATGCCAACATCGGCCAACAATTAGCTACCCTTAACCACCAGTCCACGGTAAGAGCAGTAACCTTTAGCCCCGACGGTGAAACCATTGCCACTGGAAGCGATGACCATACTGCCCGCCTCTGGAATGCCAACACCGGGCAACAATTAGCTACCCTTAACCACCAGGAAGAGGTATGGGCAGTAGCATTTAGCCCCGACGGTGAAACCATTGCCACTGGAAGCGATGACAAAACTGCCCACCTCTGGAATGCCAACACCAGCCAACAATTAACTGCCTTTAACCACCAGGAAGAGGTATGGGCAGTAGCCTTTAGCCCCGACGGTGAAACCATTGCCACTGGAAGTGGTGACAAAACTGCCCACCTCTGGAATGCCAACACCGGGCAACAATTAGCTACCCTTAACCACCAGGACAGGGTAATAGCAGTAGCCTTTAGCCCCGAGGGCAAAACTATTGCCACTGCAAGTGGTGACAAAACTGCCCGCCTCTGGAATGCCAACACCGGCCAACAATTAGCTACCCTTAACCACCAGTCCACAGTAACAGAAGTAGCCTTTAGCCCTGAAGGTGAAACTATTGCTACTGCTAGTCTTGACCATACTGCCCGCCTCTGGGATGCTGCCACTGGTAAAAAATTAGCTACTCTTAACCACCAGGACAAAGTAATAGCAGTAGCCTTTAGCCCCAACGGTGAAACTATTGCTACTACATCTTGGGACAAAACTGCCCGCCTCTGGAATGCCAACACCGGGCAACAATTAGCTACCCTTAACCACCAGGACACAGTAACAGAAGTAGCCTTTAGCCCAGACGGTGAAACTATTGCTACTACATCTTGGGACCATACTACCCGCCTTTGGAATGCCAACACCGGGCAACAATTATCTACCCTTAACCACCAGGACTCGGTAAAAGCAGTAGCATTTAGCCCTGACGGTGAAACCATTGCCACTGCCAGTTTTGACCATACTGCCCGCCTCTGGAATGCCAACACCGGCCAACAATTAGCTACCCTTAACCACCAGTCCACAGTAATAGAATTAGCCTTTAGCCCCGGCGGTGAAACCATTGCCACTGCTAGTTCTGATAATACTGCCCGCCTCTGGGATGCCAACACCGGCGAACAATTAGCTACCCTTAACCACCAGGACTCAGTAACAGAAGTAGCCTTTAGCCCAGACGGTGAAACCATTGCCACTGCTAGTTCTGATAATACTGCCCGCCTGCATTGGGTAATGACAGCAGATTTAATTACAGAAGCTTGTCGTCGTCTCAGTCGGAATTTAACAGCACAGGAGTGGGAGCGGTATATCAACAGTGGGTTGGATAAATATGAGAGAACTTGCGATCAACTTCCTGTTCATCGTAGTTTAATTGCAGAAGCTAAAAAATTAGCCAAAACAGGGGAAAAAGAAAACATAAAAACAGCAATTTCTATCTTTAAACGCGCCCAAAAAGTGGAACCGGAAATTGACCTTGATCCCGATACGGAAAAAATAGAAAAAGACCCGGAAGTTGTGGCGAAAAAGTTAGCTGCTATTAGCAAAATAGAAGAGGGGAAAAAATTAGCAAAACAGGGACAAATAGAAGAAGCAATCAGTCTTTATGATGAAGCACAAAAATTATATTCAGAGTTAGAAATATCTGCTGATGATTGGGGAATATTATGTGGGTATGGCACCTTAAATAATCAGGCTCAAGATGTCATCTTTGCCTGTGAAAATGCAGTTAAATTGACTCCTGATAATAGTAATATTCGGGGTTTTCGTGGTTTAGCGAAGGCATTAACTGGGGATTATCAGGGAGCGATTCGGGATTTTCAAGTATTAGTAGATTCTATGGAAGATGGGGAGGTAAAGGCAAAAGTTGAAGGTTGGATAGAGACTTTGAAAAAAGGTGAAAATCCTTTTACTGAGGAGGTATTGGAGGAGTTGAAAAATTAGGCTCGTAGGGGCGGGTTCCCCTTTCAAGTTATGAGTTTTTACACTTGATTAGATAACCCGCCCCCAGAAGTCAGAAGTTCAGTAGGAGCGGGTTCCCCTTTCAAGTTATGAGTTTTTACACTTGATTAGATAACCCGCCCCCAGAAGTCAGAAGTTCAGTAGGGGCGGGTTCCCCTTTCAAGTTATGAGTTTTCACACTTGATTAGATAAACCCGCCCCCAATGATATAATGCACTTTCCTAGTCCTAGGGGCGGGTTTGTATAAATCTGAGAGTAAGGATAAAAACTCTAGCTAAAACCCGCCCCTACTAATGACAAGATTGCGATCGCGCTATTGTTTCAAAAAGATAATTCACGTTTGGTATTTACACAATCTTGAAGGTATAAATCAATTAATTGTTGATAGGAAATTTCTTTTTCCTGTGCTTTTTTCTCAAAATATTCTATTACTTCAATCCCTAAAGATAAACTTACTTATTGCTTGAGTTTTTTGGCATAAGGATTAGGACGACTTTTCATCTTAGTTAGGTCATATTCTGGTTTCATAGTTTTATCCTCCGTACAGTTTACTTTCTTTTTTAGTTGCTTTCCGGGCAGAAATAATTCTGATTACAAATTCTTCTTCTCAATAACAATGAACTATCAATAATATTCGCATTTTTTAGCTTATACCAAGCAATAAAAATCTATCCTCTAAATCAGAGTGTTGTTCATCCCAAAATTGAATAGCATTATCATCATAAAACACTGATTTTGCCTCTTCAAATGAAACACCGTGTTTTTTTTGATTAATCAGATTCTTTTCCCAATCCCACTCAAATAGTAATTGACTCATTTTTATATTTTAAAACAAACTATTTGATTAATTAGAGTATTTTCAATAAGTAGTCGGACAAAATTAAAGTTAACTGTGATAGAAGGCAACAGGCACTATTGCTACAGGCAACAGGAAAGAGTTTCAGTATTCGTAATCATTCTTAATACAATGCCGTTTAGATCTGTCCGACTACTTAATATCAGTTATTATTGCCTCCTAATTAAGTAGGAGGCAATAAAATCAAAAATTTCCTTTTTTATACCCTTGAAATCGGAGGATTGAGACCTTATTTATTTGTTAGAAATAACAACTGAAAAAAATATCAATTATTCCCCAAAATAATTAGGTGTAAAACTCCCATGCAAACCATAAGGAATATGATGTTTTAAATGCAATCTTGCCACAGGTTTTTTATTCAAATCACGAGCATCCAAAATCACAACATCAGACCGATGTTCCGCCGCATCATACATCAACATCAATAACCAACCATCATCCTCATTCACCCCATTCGGAAAAGGAACAAATAAAGGTTCTCCGGCAAAACCTCGCGGTGCAACACTAAAAACTTGACGTTCTCCTGTTTGCCAATCAATCTTTAATATTGCTTGTAAAGGAGCATTTCCACTAGGCTTATCTGCTACTCCAATAAACAAATATCGATAAGCTTCTCCCACATTATTCGGATTTAAAGTCGGAAACTCACAACAACGACTTTCAACTAATTTATGTTCTACATTTTCCTCTGACAAATTAATCTTAAATCGCCATAACTGACCTTCTGGAATCGAATCAAAATCTACCTCCCGAAAATCACTACCCAGGTCAATTTGTGAGAAAGATTTATAACAAATAGAATCTACATAAATTTCCCCATCCTTTTCCCAAGCATTAGCATGATGAAAGACAAAACAAGGTTTCGTTTCCAAAATTTTCATCTCTTTACTACCATCACGAGGAATTACAATAATTTGTGTTGATTTATTAGGTGAAAATTCCAAACATTGACCAGCACCTCGCAATCCGAGGAAAAAAGGAAGAGGATTCAAACTAACAGGATTTTGGAAAAATATACAGTAATTTGGTGTAATTACCATATCGTGTAAAAAGGCAAAACCAGGAATCGAATGAGAGTAACGTTTGAGTAATTTTCCCTGACTATTAAATTCAAAAATAGTGATGGTACTGGATAAACCAGGTTTCACAGAAAAGTTAACTAAAATATCTCCTTTTCCATCCTTTCCTTTTTCAATTCTGGGGTGAGCAGAAAAAGCTTGACCAGGTTGTAAAATTCCATCTACATCATCAATTCCAATAGTTTCTAAATTATTTGGATTTAAACGATGAGGTTGGGAGCCTTCCCACAATGCCAAAAGTTTATCGCCCCAATAAAGAATGCCAGTATTGGCAATATTTTTATTTTTCAAATCGAAAATATTAGCTAACCAACCACCAGGTTTTTGAGTACCAAAAACACCTCGATAGAGAATTTTTCCTGCTGCTTTTTCTGCCACATAACCTTCCGTTTTGACGAACTTATTTCGGAAGTGGGCACGACCATTTTTAAAACTTATTGCACAAACCATTCCATCCCCATCAAAAGGATGAGCAATAGATTGACCATTAATATCTAATAAACCTGGTCCATTACGGAAAAAAGTACCGTTTAAATCTTCTGGTATTTCACCTTCTATATCATCAATCCAATAATCATATTCATTGGGTTGAGATTCATATCCTCCTTTCCAATCTTCACGAGTATAAGATGTAGATTTTTTGATTTGTAAATTTGTCATAACTAAATCTTGATTTTTAAATTGTTTAAAGTATTACATAAATACGAATATGAGGCTATCAAATTATTCTCACAACTCTATCTAGACCAAAAATCGAATTAATCACAAATTAAAAACTAAAACTTTATTCCTTTCTATTGCGACATACGCAATAGTAGACTCAAACCTTTTAACAGACTAACTTTAAAGTCATTGGCAATACCAGTTTTTCTCTAGAGCGATCGCTCCGACTATTCTCACAACTCTATCTAGACCAAAAATCGAATTAATCACAAATTAAAAACTAAAACTTTATTCCTTTCTATTGCGACATACGCAATAGTAGGCTCAAACCTTTTAACAGACTAACTTTAAAGTCATTAGCAATAGCAATTTTTCCCTAGAGCGATCGCTCCGACTATTCTCACAACTCTATCTAGACCAAAAATTGAATTAATCACAAATTAAAAACTAAAACTTTATTCCTTTCTATTGCGTATGTCGCAATAGTAGACTCAAACCTTTTAACAGACTAACTTTAAAGTCATTGGCAATAGCAATTTTTCCCCTAGACGGTAGACCAAGCAAAAATTTTCCGAAACGGAACAGATTTAAAAAAGCGTTGAAATAGCCAAACACCAAATAAAGCAGCAATACTTGTTACTAACCGTATCCTGCCTAAAAATTCTGGTTGAAATCCTAATTAATTTGTGGAAAAGAAAAAGAAAGCTGACTCAGAATTTGGGGTGGCTTGCCAAAGAAATACAAAAGCAGTTGGTAATATAATCGACTTTTTTATAATTTCTTTTTTTACCTGTTTAACTTGTTGCTTTACATTATCAAAATTAATCCCAGTAGTAACTTTTTCTTCTGCAATTAACCAGGCTACAGCAGAAACAATTAAAGGAAAAGTAGCTGTCATTAAAAAGACAGTTTGATTACTAAAAGTTTCTAGTAAATAACCACTAAAATAAGCAGTTATTAACCCTCCTAGTGCTGAAGCAGACTAACATAAAGATTGTAGAGAACCTGTACTACTAACAGATTCTTTTTGTACTCTTTGTACAACTAAAGAGTCAACTATTACATCACTAATAGCTACTGATAGAGAACTCATAGCGATCGCTACCGTAGCCTCTAGTGGAGTATGCACCCACTTTGCTAAAGCTATCCAAGAAAATGCTCCTAGTATTCCAGAAAAGATTATGTAAGGTCGTCTTCGATAGCCTAATATTGGCACTCCATCAGAAATAAAGCCAAAAAGGGGTTTAATCATCCAAGGTATAACAACAATTCCTAACATTGCCGAGACTTCCGCTGGACTCATGGCCAATTCATCTTTGAGGAAGAAACTAATTGCTAGACGTCCTAACCCTAAAATTCCCTGGACAAAGTAAACAAGTAGTATGGCTATAAGTTCTGGTGTCGGATCATTCCCAAAAAAGATCCTTTGTTTCAAAGATTCTTTGAGCTTGATTATGCCTTGAGAAAATATGAACATAAGTGAAATTTTATTAAGATTTTGTAAATAAAATTATCTTATCGTAAATACCATTTTTTGACATGACCAATATTAAGCCAGAAATTAGCCGATAGTTTTTATCAAGGAATGGAAAGAGTAATGCTAGACAAAAAATATGGTTATATCAATTCTCATGGAGAGGAAATTATTCCAATTTGTTATGATTAGTTGGATAGATTAAATGGAAAAATTGCATTTTTTAAACTGGGTAAAAATAGAGGATATATTAATAGAAATGGGCAAGTAGTGGAAAATCATACTAATCAATATTTATCAAAACAAAAAGGAACTATACTTAAATCAAAATCTGCTACAGGAAAGTCTAGAAATACCACAAAAAAACAATGAGAAAATCCTAACTATGTTGAAAGGTAGAAGAAAAGGCAAAAGAACTAAGTAGAGAGTGGTAAATATTGTACTTTATCTATCAAATTGTAAACTGGTTCAGAAGTAAGCTATATCAATGCTTTTAAGGCTTTTATAACTAAATATCCAACACCTTTTTTTTACCTTGCTCTACTTAACATAAAACTAAATTATGAAAATATTTCCTTCATTTTAGATATTTTTATCTATTGTTTTTACATTTTTTTAAATATTTGTTCCTTCTTCCTTCTTTCTTCTTTCTACCATCTGTAACAAACACTTATTAAATATGTTTCAAACAACTCGTCGCCGTTTAGCAATTTGGTACACTACAGTCACAGCCATTTTATTACTAATATTTGCCACAGGATTTTATATCTATTTCCGCAGTACACTAATCGAACGTATAGATGATACATTGCTTCATGTCGTAGAAATAGTAGAGCGATCGCTAATTATCGAACCTATCGCCAACTTTCCTATTGAAAATAGTAAAAAATTCCGTGTCAACCTTGAAGCTAGCTTTCCAGATAATGCCAATACTGTAGAAGATGACCATATTGATATTGAATGGTTTAGTCCAACAGGAGAATTACTTTGGTCAACCTTTTCTGAACCCCTAAATATTCCCATACATTCCAACCTTATTGGAGAAACAGTAAGAATAACTCCCCACTCTGGAAAAATTGAAACATTACAACCAATCACAAATAATAATTTGCTCCTACGACAAGTAACAGATAGAGTACAAGTAGGTCGTCAAATCTTAGGATATTTGCGAGTTAGTCATCCTTGGTTTGAAGTAACAAAACCAATTCATCAATTAATCCTAGACTTAAGTATCGGTATCTGTTTAGTAGTAATTTCTGTAGGAGCTATCGGTTGGTTGCTTTCCGGGTTAGCAATACAACCAGTACGCGAGTCTTATCAACATTTGAAAAAGTTTACTGCCGATGCTTCCCACGAACTCCGAAACCCCATAGCAATGATTCAAACTAATGTCCAGGTAGCTTTAGCAGATCCTCAATTAGCATCATCTGAACATCAGCAACAACTACAAGTTATTGAACGTTTGACTCGTCGTTTAGGACGGTTAGTGGATGATTTACTATTTTTAGCACGTCAAGATAGTAGGATAGTTAAGTCAGAGTTTTCATCAGTACCTTTGGATGCTTTGTTGATGGAAGTAGTAGAGGAACAACAGGCGATCGCTACTGCTCAAGGTATAAATCTAGAATTAAAAATTTCTCTACCTGATTTTATTGAAGAAAATTCAACATCTAATCATATCCCTAAATCTAACTATCAAAATTATAAAAATCAAGAGAAATCTGAAATTATTAAACATCCTATTTCTGAGGAAGATATTACAATCAGAGGAGATTGGGAACAACTGGCCAGGCTATTTACAAATTTGATTAGTAATGGTACGCAATATACTCCATCTGGTGGTCATCTTGTAGTAGAGTTGCAGCACCTTCCAAAAGCTAAAAAGCAAATATTGAGAACTCAGAAAACTGAACTAGGTGATATTTCTGAGAATAGTGGAGTAATTTTGAGAGGTTGTCAAAATCTTAAAAATGATTGTCTTAAGGTAACCGTTAAGGATAATGGTATAGGGATTCCCACTGAAGCTTTGTCTCATTTATTTGATCGGTTTTATCGAGTAGATCCCGCTCGTTCCCATAGCGGTACAGTTGGATCAGGTTTAGGGTTAGCGATCGCTTTAGCCATAGTTGAAAATCATCATGGCCAAATATCAATTGAAAGTTATCCCCAAGTAGGTACTATGGCCACTGTTATTTTGCCTTTACATCAGATTTAGGGCAAACTCTCATATCTTAGGTCTCCAGGTGCAAAACTTTGTAGTTGCTCACGAACAGACTACTATGATAAATTTTTTTGTTGAAAAAGTATATTTTAGTAGGGTGTAGGGTCTACTGAAAAATTTTTTGGTAATCAAGAATACCCAAACCAAAATAGATAAAATATTGCCCTAATTTTAATTTGTACTGAAAATTTCCAACTATAAATTTAACTTCTGAATTCTCTATTTATTCTAGGTTTTAGACTTATTGAGCAAAACCATAAGTATATTTGGTAAAGTTTAAACTTGTATTTTTACCAAGGAACAGACAATTAATTTATCTAATTAAATCTAACTTCGCCTAATTATCTAAGTTCAGCAGTTAGTCCCTAATTCAAAATCTGAGGAGATGATGATTCAATTCCTGTCTAATTTTGTTAAAACAACCTCTATTATTAGTGCCATTAGTAGCAGTTTAATGATAATCACAATTTCCCAAGCTGGAGGGCCACCACCTGGTACGAATCCTCCTGCTACTAATGAGCAAGAGGATACTTCTGAGCCATCTGGCAACAGAGGGAAACCTGTAGAGGTCGAACCTGAGACCACTGAACCGACTCGTCGTCAGCCTCCTACTCAGCAGTCTGAGACTACTCAACCCCCACCCGAATTTCCGGAACCTGCTAGTAGAGTTACCCCTGTTGAAGGTTTCATCACTCTAAGATTGATTAATCAAACTGGTGCTGTAATTGGATATCAGGTAATAGGTGGCCGACATCGGATTCTAGGTGAAAGTTCAGTGGTAGAATTATCTGAACTGCCAATTCCAGTAACCTTAACCTACCAACGTCCTGATGGTGGATTACTTTTGGTAAGTCCTCGCAGGATTTCTTCTGGAGTATTAGAGGTTATCTTTAATCCCACAGAAGATTTTGATTTAGATAGTAAGTCACTAAATATTAGTGCTAAAGGACGAATATTTTTGAACTAGGTTTAAGATATAAAAAATTTTACGCCCAGTTCATTTAAATAGACCACAAAACTCTTACGAAGTTCTCTCCCGTTAAATTCGGATAAATTATAACGGGATACCGCTTGCCGAATCAAGTTGGAGTAGGGACGTTGTATGCAACCGCCCTAAAAACTAGAAAAACGTTTTAGGGTTGCTCATACCCACTATAGTCTATCTAATCTATAGAACCCCTGAAGGGATCTATTTAAAATTATAGATTGAGAGTAGGGGACTAGGGGAGTAGGGGAAATGGTAAAACAAGAGGGCATTTTTCTACCTTTTTCCTCTATTGTCCATCTCCTGAATTCTGACTCCTGACTCCTTTGCCAAAAACTCGCAGCTTTGCAAAGGTACCAAATGGGTTCTATATGAAGACCGTTACAAGCCCTACTAAGTTATAAAGCTTGTTCTTTTGAAACTCTGAGAAACTGATTTATACCTGTACTAACTTGCTCAATATCATCATTGAAATATATAGCTTTAATATCTTCTGGTAAATTAGTATCTAGATTATGATATCCCTGTTGCAGTAAAGATTTTACTTCCTGATGCGAAATAGTTTCTCCCTCAGCTTGGAGATAAGCAGCTATTCTTGTTTCACTCCAGTGAAAAGTCTGAGACATTAGCAGAATCAAGCGTAGTAGAGGCTCTAACTGATCTAGTATTTGCCTGACATAACACCATAAAGGTGGTGGGGCCATTTCTAAAGAATAACGAATTGACTCGACAGCAGGGATTTCTACTTGGTTAATACTAATGGCTGTAATATTAATTAACCAATTCTGAAGAGTAGTATTTCCAGTCTCTGGATCTGCTCCTTCTCGCAAATCTAAGCCACGCAATTCGTAAAATATATGTTGCCAGGTTTGGGCAAATAGGTAGTCGGCTTGAACAGGCGATCGCACAGAATGTTTAATTAAAGTTTGGACTATCATACCATAGCGACAGAAAATAGTAACAAAGTATTTGCCTTGGTCTGGATAGTTTTGAAATAAGGTCAATAGTTCTTGGTCACTATGATGAAATAATGACTTAACGATGGGGTGATTAGATTCTGGAAATTTGTAAGTAGACTCTGTTTTTAGCATAAAGTTGGAAAAATTTAGATTAATGAATCATAAAATTTAAGAAGCACTATCAATTCTAAAATACAAATTCCTCTAGCCAAATCAATATTGTAATAGTAGTCGCCATTTTAGCAGGGAAATTCTTGCTCGTCTCAAATTTAGTCCATGCTGCAAATCCCGACTCCTGACTCCTGACTCCTGACTCCTGACTCCCGACTCCTGACTCCTGACTCCTGACTTCAAATTATTCGATCCATAGCTCTTTTTCCGCCCCATTGTTCAACAATTTTATCATCATATTCATCAGCAATTTTTAAAACTGCTTTGACAGATGCTTCTAACTCTGGTTTATCACAAGTCGAACCAACTATAGTATGTTCAAATATAATATTATTATCGTCATCTATGCCAAAAGCACCAAAGCGCATTTTACTATTTTCTAGTAATAGAAATTTCAGTAAATCAGGTGTCAAATTAACATCTGTCACAACAGATGATCGAGTATTAATAATTGCTTCATCATCTCCCCAAGGAAAGACAAATACTTCAACAAAAGCAGAACCCATAAACAAATTAACACCAGGTAAATCTTGTCTGGTACAGGGAAACTTATCAAATAATTCTCTCATCCATAGAGAAATTTTGTTGTAGCAAGCTTCTTGTACATTCGTCTCAAATTTCATAATTTTTTTTCTTCTATACCACTTTAATAGGTAGATATTTCCTAGAAGTGATAAGTTATATCAAATTCGGTAGTATTCTACCATTTCTCAAAAAATTTTCTACATTATTATTGAGTAGGGAAGTAGGAGAGTGGGAAAGTAGTAAAAATCTCAATAATTAAGACTAATATCATGTCCGGATGAACAGTTATAAATAAATTAAGGAGGAGACAGGAGACAGGAGACAGGAGTCAGGAGGAAGAGAAGAAATAAGCAGTATATCAGTAGCAGAAAGTTTTTTTATCACTAATTAAACGGACATGATATAACTTGCTAATAATCATCAAAAATAATATTATACCTGTGTTAATTTAATAATTAAAGTGTCACCTAAGTATAAGATTACTTTTGGTAATTGGTATTAGTATAATTCATCCTTTGCCAGGGTTTTGTCAGCAAACCCATACCAAACTTGGAAGTTTGCCTCTTTTATAATCTTCCAACTTTAAAGTAAGCGGATTTGAGATCAGGGAAAATAAATATTTTAATTATATCTGCAATATTAACCTGGAACCCCCTGTATCTAACCTCACACCTTATACTTTAGACATCTCCGGAAAAGAGGGAGTAGGGAGTAGGGGGAAATAATTGATGATTTATACGCGATAATTGATTTGATTTTTGATTATCACCAGAGGTCTTTTCTACTAAGTTTCTATATGTTAATTTATTTATGCTCAATTACATTAATTATGTAAATTTGAGATAAAATATAAGATAGGTTTGTTTTTTATCAAAATAATTTGGTCTAAAACCCCTCTTTGAAAGGGAAATGTTTTGAGAATGAGGCTTAAATCCCCATTACAAAAACAACTTCTCAGTTCTAACTTCATTAAAGGTATTATAGTTATGAGTGAAATATTAACACCTAATTTAGTAGCCCAAGTTCTTACTACATTGGGTTCTGTAGGTTTTTTCTTACTGGCAATCCAAGCATTAAGAATATTAAAGCAATAACAAAAATTAGAAATATATTTTTATCAAGTGGATAGTCTTTCCCTACCAATCATTCGATTATCCATTATCCATTAATGAATGACTTTATCCCATTTAAGTCAATCGGTTTTTCCCACAATCTTAAGATATTTGATTATTTTCAATTCCTGGCAATTAACTCCATTAAATAAATTCTCTTGAAAACAAAACTTTTCAAGAGTTATTATAGTTTGAATAGATAGGAACTAATTTTAAACTTTTGATTTGTTCAAAAGTAATAAAGATTGGAGTCTAGATATATCTTGACTAGACGCTGATAAAATCTTACTTTTGTCTTACTTTTGACTTTTGACTTTTGACTTCGATGAAACGGTATTAACTTTCTAATTTTAAAAAGTGTACTCGTCCGGAAGCTTCACCAACAATAATTTGTACTCCATCTGGTGCCACAGCGCAACATTCCAAGGAACTCTCCCCAGTAAAATCGGCAATTACCTGTCGCGTTTCTAAATCCCAAACCTTGATAGTATTATCATCAGATGCAGAAATAACCAAACTGCCATCTGGTGTAACTGCAATGGAACTTACCCAGTCAGTATGACCACTTAAAGTGAATAGTTCTTGTTCTGTTTCCAAACACCAAACTTTAATAGTTTTGTCAAAAGAACCCGAAATCACTTGCTTACCATCTTGTGTTACTGCTAACGCCTTTACCCACCCAGTATGACCAACTAATGTCGTCACTTCCTCTCCAGTTTCTAAAGACCAAACCTTAATAGTTTTGTCAAAAGAACCCGAAATTACTCGCTTGCTATCTGGTGTTACTGTAACTGTACTTACCCAGTCAGTATGACCTCTAAGGGTAAAAACTTCCTCTAATGTTTCTAAATTCCAGACTTTGAGAGTTTGGTCAGATAAACAACCAATGGCTTGTTTGCCATCTGGTGTAACTGCCACCGCAAAAATACATCTATTGTCACCTTCTATAGTCAATAATTCTTCTGCTGTTTCCAGACTCCAAATTTTGAGAGTATGATCGTCTGAAGCTGAAATCATCCGTTTATCTGGTAATGCAGCTATAGAATTAACCCGATCGCTGTGACCTTTAAGAGTATAAATAGGTTTTGTTGTGTTCAAATTCCAAACTTTGATTGTATGATCCCAGGCAGCAGAAACTACTTGTTGCTCTGGCAAAACTACTGCTGCATTCACTCTATTAGTATGTCCAATCAGGGGAGAAAATTCTTCAGAGGTATCAAGACTCCAAACTTTCAGAGTGAAATCATCGGAACCAGAGATTAAGCGTCCGTCTGGCAAAACGGCAACTGCATATACTGAGTCAGTATGACCTTTGAGAGGAAATAACTCTTCTCCTGTTTGAAGATTCCATACTTTGAGAGTATTATCGGAAGCTGCTGAAATCATGCGTTTACTATCTGGAGTTACTGCTACTGCATTTATTCCTTTAGTATGACCTTTGAATGTAAAAATTGCTTTTTTGCTACGAAGATTCCAAACTTTAACTGTGTTGTCGGAAGAACCGGAAATTATTTGTCTGTCAGGAAGTTGAGTTATAGTTCTCACACCACCTGTATGACCTGTGAGTGTAAATAGTTCTTCTCCTGTTTCCAGATTCCAAATTTTAAGAGTGTTATCGGATGAACCTGAAATAATTTCCGTCTCAGATAATACTGTTACTGCATTTACCCAACCTTGATGACCTGTGAGGGTAATTTCTACCTTCTGTGTTTCCAGGTTCCAGATTTTAATAGTATTGTCTGAGGAACCGGAAATTACTCTGCCATCAGGAAGTGCTGCTATTGTTCTTACTGCTCTAGTATGACCTGTCAAAGTAAGAAATTCTTCTGTTGTTTCTAAGTTCCAGACTTTGATAGTGAAGTCATCCGAACCAGAAATTACCCATTTATTATCAAGTAAAGCGATCGCTCTAATTCGCCCTGTATGACCAGTCATGGTACTAATTTCTTTACCAGTTTCAGCATTCCAGACTTTGAGAGTATTGTCTGAAGAACCAGAAATTATCATTCCTCCAGGAGTGACAACTACTGCATTTACCCAACCATTATGACCGATAAAAGTTCGTAACAGTCTACCTCCAGGTGGTGTGAGACTAGGCGCTGTTGGTCTTAACCAGGGGGTGAGTTTCCAGTATTTTGCTTGTTGTAGCATTTTCTGAATTTCTGGAATTTCAAAAGATAGCAGTCGCCCCCAAAGTTGTCCTGCTAGTTGGGTTTTATCTTCAACGAGAATATGTGATGATAATTCAATTGCCCCTTGAATTAATTTTAGGGTTTTTAGTTTTTCACTTGATATCCAGACATCGGAGTGCATCGCCTCTTCATAATCATTTAGTAAATATTCTACTCCGAATAGATATAATCTTGATTCGAGAAAATCAAAATCTGTGAGTAAGCGATGCAGTTGTTCTGTATCAGATTCACTGACTAGAAAACCAGGTAAAGTTTCTAAAAGATAACGTTGATCTTCTAGGGGTAGTTGAGCTAAATTTTCTCTAAATTCACCCATTTTAATTTACAGTTTTAATAAAGGAAGAAGTAAGAAGAAAGAAGGAAGAAGGTTTAAATTTTCTATAGACATTAAGGCATAGATTTACACAAACGATACCAACGGACATGATATTACTTTTAACCTTCAAAAAATCTTACTTTTGACTTTTGACTTTTGATTTTTGACTTTTGAATTCAAGTTGCATTTTTATAAACCATTCCTAACAGATTATTTTTGATTTGTTTTTCCATACTTTCAATTTCAATTAATGATTCTACTTCCTGAACAATATCTTTGCGGTAGAGAAAATCTTGAAAAGCAGCATGATATATACTGTATACTGGCTTACCTTCTGTTTGATAAATCCGCAGAAATTGTGCCCATTCATCCAAGATTTCTTGAACTGTCAAAGATATTTCTCCACTAAATTTAGCTAACATTCCACAGGATACAGGTTTTCTAGTTTTTGTTAAGAAATATATGATTTTTAGTTTAGTAACTGGCAATGGTTTAACATTCATTTTCATTCTATGCCAATGTTGATCGTAATATTTCTCTAAACCTTGGGGTAAACTTTCTAAGCTGATATCTCTATAGTTACCTTGCTCAATATCATCAAGTACATATTTTAAATACATGAAATTATTTTCGCTCTTGCTAGCTATAGCTTCGACAAATTTTTCTAATGTTAATCCTCTAGCTTCAATCCATGCTTGAACTGCCGATCGCTTTGTTCTTAAGCGAATAAATAGTTTAACATCTTCCAAACTTTCATTCGGATAGATCATTAAATCAAAAATTTTCTGTGGTGCCGACACTACTAATGGTAGTGGATCGGATCTCTTTGTCACCATAAAATAGACTCTATTGGGTAAATTTGATGGTAAATATAGGACATTAGCTGCTCCACTCTGACTACTTAAATCCACTTCATCCAAAGCATCTACTGCTATTATTAGTTTTTCTCCAGGGGTTAGTTGGGCACTAATTTCGTTCAGTAGTTTTGACAGAAAATTCCCATTGCTGGTATTATCTGGATGTAATGGTAATTCATAAGGCAGATTATAACGTTCAATTAATTGAGTACACACACTCTTAAGAAAATCTTCAGCCCTAGTTCTACCTTCTGATAATAGATTGAAATACGCAATACAACCTATGCGACGTACATATTCTGCAATAATTGTACTTTTGCCTACTCCTGGATCTGCTTCGATGATAAAATATCCTTTAGATTGATTTTGGATAAAATCTTCAATAGCGTCAAAGACAAAACCTCGTCCCAGAAATCCTTCTGTTTTATCCGCTATGAGGGCAGCAAAGTCAGCAGGTATCGCTTGACATTGCTTCATCTGTTGACTTAACAGTGATATTAACTCTTCTAAGTGGGAGTTAGCTCCTCCAATACCTACAATAATTCTGTCAATATCTTGACGGTAGTCTCCCACAAATAGATCTATTCTTTTCTCTATGCTATTGGTGACATCAAGCAAACGACTAACATCTTCACCTGCTGTGGCTAACATATCGTGGACTAAGGCTTGAAATACCGTGCTTTCTGTTCTGAGTTCGTGGCGAAATTGATGCACTGTAATTGATACTAATCTAGTTTCAACTAAATAAGATAATTCTTTAGGAGCGTGTTTCAGCCATTTATCTTTGCTTTGCAGTCTAGACATTACTGTTTTTGTAATCGCTTGTTCTTCTCCGCCTTGAGGTATATGAGTCATTCTCTGCTTTTGTGTCTGTACTAAATCTAATATCATTAGTGCATCTTTCTCCATTTCTGTTAATCTAGTTTCAATTGCAGCTTTCTCTTGTTTCCACTGGGGTAGTTGTTGAGACTCTTTACGAATTACTTGCAAAGCTTTACAGTATGAAGTTACTAATGCTGTCTGTATTACCTGATTCTTTTCATCAGCCTTCTTTGCTGCCCATTTATTTACCGAATGCCATGTAACACTGGTTATTTGTTCTAGTCCTGCACCCGCAAACAGGGTTAATATCTCTATGAGCATAGTTTAGTACCCTTAAATTATATCAGATTTAGTGTATATCCTAATAAGTTTAGTATCATAACTTAACCTTATTATTTACCACAATTTAATGTATTTGGAAAGAGCGTTCGGTAAGCATCTCCCTTCGATAATCGCTACAATTAAAGCTTTTTAGTCCAATTTATAGCAGTTTGCAATTTGATTAGCTATAAAGTTTTTAGTTATTGGGAGATAAAGACTATAATTAATATACCACATTAATTAACAATATATTGTAGTCAAACGAACTTGATTTCGTTTTAGTTATTGGTTATTGCTACCTTTGGTTGAATAAAATACTGAAGTTGATTGTTTGGCATCCCCTTAAAAGAGGAAGAGGCTTGAGACTTTAAGTTTTAATTAATATAAAATACAAAAAAATTCTGGAAATACACGAATCTTCTCATCTTCTTATCAATCTTTGGCAGCAAAAATTAATGTATTTCAGATAAGTATCTAGGCAAAATTAATTTAATACCAATTCCCAAAAATTAAAAAATAATGCAATACTTTTTCTAGAGTTCAGTTATTAACTAATAAGAATTTTTTTAAGGATTCGTTTGCTAAGAGCAAGGATATCTGGTGAACCCTATTCCCTACTCCCTAAAATGCTACAGTTAAAATTTGACTCAAAATCCCAATCAGTGCAAAATATAGTATTGATTCAGAATTAATAAGATTAGTAAGTTAATGGACATTATCGAATTTTTTAAGTTAAGTGCTGGTGAATGGTTTTCCCAACGGACGGTTCACAATTTGGTTTCTGGGGAACTGCAAGCAGGTAAATCAGAAGTGAATGTTGAAATATTGGAAAAAACCGATCCTACATTAATCAAGTTGTGCGAACAAAATCAGGTTGACTCCAGTGCAACTGAATTAATAGGGGTGAAGATTAGCTGGAATGGCACAATAAAAAAAGAACAAGTCAAAGATGCAGGTTCAACAATACTGATACTTATTGCTGATTCTAACGCTCCTAAGCAAGGTATATTATTGCAAGATAGAGGAAATGGTAACAGTGAAAAAATTAGTGGTCGTTATATTATGGGGAGTGATGATATTCTAACTTTGATTACAGAGTCGGAGGGTTTTTACGCAGAGGAACGTTTCTGGTATTTAATACCTAATTTGCGCTTACGCACCAGTGTGGTTAAGAAAACATCAGGTTTTACTTTGGCTTCTTTTTGCTCGGAAATTCGTAGAGTCAAAAGTTAAATTAATAGGACTTACGCATGAACGCTATTGGGAGGGTGTGTTTTGGGCTAAGAGCCGACATGAAACGCTACGCGACATGTTTGCGGAGCATTCCCTATAGAACCCATTTGGGATCTATAAAATTAGCTGGAGAGATGGAGAGATGGGGAGATGGGGAGATGAGGAGATGGGGAGATGGGGAGATGGGGGCTATTTTTATACTTTTTTCCCTATTCTATTTCTGGAAATTCTGACTCCTGTCTCCTGTCTCCTAATCCTCATTTTTGTAAAGATACCAAATGGCTTCTATACGAAAAAGCGCTAGCGTAACGCACCAGCAAACCATATATAGTGCGTTTGCGTAATTCCTGTTGGCAAAACATCTATTGAACTTTATTCTCTAGCAAGAGTGGCATCAGAGTAATATTATGAATGTAATTCAACAATGTAATTCAACTTAGATAATTATCTTTATTAGTTGACAAAATTGTTTTTTTAATTAATTGGAGGACAGACTAATAATGTTATTTCAAGTTAGTGGTCATATTTACGAAACTGAAAACGGTGCAGGAATTCCAGATTTAGTTGTCAAAGCTTTTGACAAAGATTTAATCAAAGATGATGACTTGGGAGAAGCTTTGACTGATAGCCAAGGTAACTTTAAAATCATTTATAGCGAAAAAGACTTTAAAGGCATTGGAGAAATGTTTGAAGGTAATCCCGATCTATATATCGTCGTCAAGACTCCCGAACGCCACCGTGTCTTATACACTAGCAAACAAAACATTCGTCGTGAAGCAACTGTTGATGAACATTTTGAAATAGGAATTACAAAGGCTAGCTTACAACAAACAAATTCCTTTCAAGATGACGAAAACTTGCTTAAAGTTCTGATTGGGATCGCCTGGATAGATGGTGTTTTAGAACCTGCTGAAGAGAAATATATCAAACAAATCGCTATTAACAAAAAATTAACGGATAATGATGAGATTGAAGCTCTATTAAATCAACCTGTGCCAGTTGAACAGTGTTATGAGTGGTTACAAGAATATTTAGGTAAAAATCCAACCCATGAAAAGTATCAAGAGCTATATGAAAATATTAGTTCCTTGATTTCTAGTGATAATAAAGTTGATACCCAAGAAGCAGAATTATTACAATTTTTATCAGATCAGAAGACTCGCAGTCAAAAGCTTCAGGAACGCTTGATGAAGATTTTTCTTGATTCCAAATTCATAGGGAAAGTTATCAGCGATACGGGAGAAGGTGCAAGAATTGCCAATCAAGGCGTTAGAACTTCTGGTTATTATGCTCGTATCCCAAACCTGATCCTAAGTCAATTCCAAAGTGCCAAAAGCGATAGTCTACTCAAAGACGATATGAGTAAAATTTATCTAGACGATAACTTTGCTCCCGTTGACAAAGAAACTACCGCTGACGAACTTCAAGTGATTGGAGAACTTCCTCAAGAACTCTCAGGGATGTTTCTGCGCAACGGACCAAACCCCCAATTTCAACCCCTTGAACTCTACCACTGGTTTGATGGGGATGGCATGATACACAACGTAAATATCAGCAATGGCAAAGCCAGTTATCGCAATCGCTATGTCCGCACTGAAGCCTTTGAAATTGAAAAACAAGCAGGAAAAGCTATCTGGCCTGGTTTGATGAACCTGCCTAGGTTTGATGGACCCCACGGCATTATGATGAAGAATGTGGCTAACACTTCTTTGGTATGGCACGCTGGTAAACTCCTAGCACTTTGGGAAGCAGGAGAACCCTATATAATCGATGCTTCTAGCTTAGAAACATTAGGCTCTTATACCTTTGGTGGCAAACTGGAAAGCACTTTCACCGCACACCCAAAAATCGATCCAGTGACGGGGGAAATGATCTTTTTTGGCTGTTCATTTATCATCCCTCCTTATTTACAATATGGTGTGATTTCGGCAGAGGGAGAAATTTTGCAAACTGTCCCCATTGATTTGCCTAGTCCGGTGATGATGCACGATTTTGCGATTACCGAACACTACAGTATATTTTTAGACCTGCCCCTTGCTTTCCAGCCGATGCGGATGATGGATGGCAAACTACCTATTAACTTTGAATGGAAACGTCTTAGTCGCATTGGTGTTGTACCTCGTCACGGAGACAATAGTAGTATCCGCTGGTTCTCAATACCTCCTTGCATGGTTATTCACACGGCTAATGCTTACGAAGAAGGGGATGAGGTAATATTGGTTGCTTGTCGCATGAAATACTGCAATCTCTTAATGCCATTTTACGACAAAAACAACAGACTTGGAGAAATTGACCTCGAAACTCTTGAGCTATTCCGTTGGCGCTTGAATCTGAAGACAGGTTCAGTCACAGAAGAGGTTATCGATCCTATTCCTAGTGAATTTCCTCGGATTAATGATGGCTTGCTCGGTCGGAAAATGCGTTACGTTTATGCTTCACGAGTGGCGGGATACATGAAGCCAAAACCTCTATTTGATGGGATTATCAAGTACGACTTAGAAAAGGATAGCACTCAAACCCATGAACTGGGTAGAGGAAGATTTTGTGGGGAGATTACCTTTGCACCTCGTCCTGGTGGGATAGCTGAAGATGATGGTTGGTTGCTAACCTTTGTTTGGGATGCGGTGGCGAAGCAAGCTGAATTACTCGTAGTTGATGCTCAAGATGTAACAGGTAAAGCGATCGCACGGGTGCTGATACCTGAGCGTGTTCCTTATGGTTTCCACGTTACTTGGTTGTCCTCCGAGCAAATGCTATAGCAAAAGGCATTTATGCTGAGGGCAGAAGGCAGAAGGAAAAATCTTGGTTTGTCTGGGTTTTAGACTAATGATATGTGTCCTAACCTTTGCTTCGACTACTATAATATCAAATCCTTTAGCATTGGTATAATTAGATAATTGATTCGAGAGTCAGGAGGTAGGGACGTTGCATGCAACGTCCGTACGGAGTCAGGAGAGAAGAGAATTTAGGAGGATTTGTTAATTGCTGAAGATAAAACATTTTTTTATTTATATCGTTATGTGTATAAAATTAAGTCACAATAAGAAGAAACCCTTCTGTCTTCTACCTTCTGCCTTATCTCCTCCAAAGTGTAAGTATTCAACCGGACATGATATGATTACTGACTACTGACTACTCAGGGCAAACGCATCTCCTGCATTGAAGTTCTTACAGGGCAAGAATGTCAGGCTCGTGAGTATTTATATTCATTACTTTTCTAAGGCTTAACGGCAGAAGTTTCCAGAATTTAGATGCGTTTTCCCTGACTGACTACTAACTACTGACTACTAAATCGCAAGAATTACAGGTGTTTCAGAAAGATGGTTACAGATGTTTGAAAAGTGCTTTAGTCTACAGGGAATACTGCGCGAACAAATTTTCCATTCTTCCGTGAGAGATTATATTATATCATGTCCGGATAATCAGCGATCAAAAAACTTTATCCCTTCTAACTTTTTCTTCCCTTCTGCCTTCTGCCTTCCTTCGGACATGATATTACTTCTCATTTTCTTGCTCAAGTTCCTTGGGAGATGATCGCAAGGCTTGACTATTTTCGATTACTGCTTTAAGTTTAGTATAAAAATTGGTGTGTTTAATCTTGTACTGAGCTGGTTGTACTGGGAGTTGCTGCTGGACCGAATTTTGACCTTGATTTTTTGAATTTGGTTCAAAGGGGTTGGAGGGTGGGGAAACAAACTTAGAATTTTCTGGCAGTTTTTGTTCTAAAAACCTAGGGTTTGTTTTTGTTTGTAAAGACTCAGTATCTATCTGAGTTGTCAAATTTGTGAGAACATTTCTAGTAATAATATTTTGAAATTCAGAATTAAAATGATAAATAGGCTGACCACGACGTTCCCATAATATCAATATCTGCTGGACAGAGATAGCCTTGTAACGTCCCAGATATAATGCTTCAATAACTGCTAAAGAAAGCCATTCGACTTGATAGTTGTTTTGCCAACGAGCGATAAGCTGCTCGGAAGTTTCACCACCAAGGTCAAAATCATACTTTGTTAACAAAGCCTCTGCTAAAGTAGATATAGATGACTGTTCTGTCATTTCACTTATCAGTTATCAGTTATCAGTTCCTTTGGCTAAAGCCAGAGGTTTGAAATACCGAAGTTTATTCTTTTCATCTCCTTAAAAGGCTATCCATTACCGAATAATTAAGGTTGAAAGCCTTCTATTTCAAGAGAAACAATGAATTTATTTTCCTTTTATTCCATCTTCTTCCTTTATAGGGAGAGGTAATTATCAATTATCAATTATCAATTATTTAACCATATCTTTCTTAACATAAAACTTGAGAAAATAGACAAGTTATATAGAATCCGGGTAATTAGTTATCGTATAGCACTATAAGTCAGTAGTCAAGATTCAGGAGTCAGAAGTTAGGAGAAAGAAAAGATTGGAACTATTGAATTATATAATTAGACATCTCCAAAAATTAAAAATCAAATCAATTATCCCATGCGAAATTATCTATTCTTTCTTCCTGTTCCCTGTTCCCTCTTTTATGGAGATGTCTATTTGTATTCAATAGAACATCTGTATTAAGAGAAAGTAATTTTGCAATTAGTGTATAATCGGATTCTATATTAGAAGAAAAAGGTTAAAAAATATTCCCCTAATTCCCTTATTCCCTTCTGCAAATGATTACCGAACTACACCACCACCAACAGGTCGAACATCTTCCCCAGAGAAGGGAGTTGTACCACCTTGCCAGTTGAAGTCACTGATCCGGAGACTTAATGTACCAGTTCGTCGTCTGGGACTAAAACTTAATACTACCCCATAAGTACGACGACTATATTCTAATGTAATTCTATCGTCCAGAATATCACCATTTTCTAAGTTGAGACCACTTTGGTAGCCAACCCGAAAACCTTTATAAATTTGTTGGACGAAACCAAATAAGAGGACATTTGTATCTTCCACCCGGTCAAAGAAAAAAGGTGACTCACCACTCAGACCTGTCTGACTATAAGTTAAGTTAAATCCGGTATAATCAAAAAAGTCTCTGGAAAAATGCCCAAACTGTCCAGTAAACCCAATACTACCACGCACAAAAGATTGGTCTTCATCATTACTATAAAGGCTAGTTGCACCTGTAAGTCCTAATACCATTTGCACAAATGGAACTACTGGTTTACTGGTATATCTCAAACCCTGAGCCGGGGTAGCAGGTAATGGTTCACCACTCCAGATAGTTAGTGGGTATCTCAAAGACACTACACTCTGAAAACGACCTAAGTCAGCTCGCGATCTAGGATCGCTATCATCATCATCGTCATCATCGGGTAAGGGTTCAAATGGTTTAAGATCGGTTAATAACTCTCGGCGATCTGTTCTCCCATTAACTGATTGATACCCAGTCTGAAAACTGAGTTGAGCGCCAGTTTTACCTACTGGTATTAGGGGGGAAGTAAGAACAACGCCTGCACTACTGTGAACAGTTTGAAATCCTAAACTACCATTAAATAGGCGATCGCGATAACTATACTCACTTGTTAAATTATAACCTCGGAATAACTGCCTTAGTCGAATGCTACCCCGAAAGTCATCTTCCTCTAAGTCGGGAAAATCTTTAAATGTGAGAAATGTAGCTCGCCCTTCTAGTTGAGTTGTGGGTGTTATGGCACCATTGACAGAAGCTTTGAGACCAACAACATTACCATCTATGGGGGAGTCGTCTGCACCACCACCAAAAAATGCTCTTTCCAAGTAGTATTGAGGAGTTAGCCTGACTTGCAAAGGACCTGGCAGAAAAGGTTCAAATGTACTTTCAACAAATAAACCACCTCGATCATCTTGGTCATAACCAATTTGCAGTGGGAGTGGGTCTCGTTCCTGGCGATCGATAATTGTTCGTTCACGGAATAATGGTAAACTAAAACGTTGGTCGAATACTAACCGGGATTTTTTGGTTATTAGTTCATCTTGAAAGGGAGATAGGGGTCTCAGTGTAGCGCGGTCTGACCTTAATTCTACTTCTGGTGGTGAAAACGGGTCATTGGTTAGTCGCAGATTTATTGCTTCCCAGGTACCAGCACCTAATAAGTTGAGACGGTCTGCTTCAAAGCGCAGTCGGTTAACTGTTCCTGACTGCTCTGGTAGTTCTAGTGTAGGTTCAAATGTAAATTTTGCACTTCCAGTAGCTTGGACTTTTGTTGGAGGTTGAGTAGCGGCAATGTTATCGCTTAATGATCTTGCTCCTAATGCTCCTACTCCTTCTGTGGTAGGGAGAGGTGATGACAAGCTTTCTTCTGCATTACCAACAAAAATAATTCCACTTGCTTGTTCGATTAATCCTTTGTCAAGGGTAAAGTTATATTCCATGCGTTCCCCAAGCAAAACTTGCCCTCCTTGAGCCAACACAGCATTTCCTGTGGCAAGAAGTTGACGAGTTGTTAGGTTAACTTGTACTTTGTCAGCACTAACTATTCCTTGACTAAATCGCACTGTTACGTTACCTTCTGCACTAATAAGTCGCCGTTCCTCGTTATATTCTTGGCGGTCTGCAGTTACTTCGACTACATCTTCTGGTAGAGGTATTTGAATGGGTTGTCTATTTTCTGAGTCTTGAGTTTGAGATTCTGGATCTGGTATGGGAATAGGGGTTCCTTCTCTATTGTTTTCTGATTCTGGGGTGTCAGTTTCGCGAATGGGTTGTTGGTCTTGGGGAAGATTTGGTAGTTCTGGGGCGTTGTTTTCTCTGATGGTTTGCCCTATCTGAAATTTTGATGGAATTGGTTGTTTTGTGCTACTAAAACGTTCTAATATTTTTCTACTATTATTGATATTAAGTGAGTTTGTTTGTTGAGTAGTTTGAGCTTCTTTTTCAGAGATAGCATATTCTGAGAAATCTGAGAAGGAAGTAGAGGAGAATGTTTGTTTTCTACCAGAATTAATTTGGCTTTCAAGAGTAGAAATTTTCTGTGCTGATGATATATCTATTTCTATTGGTGGTCCAAGATTGGCTGAGGTTGTATGAATTGGACCGACTTTCTGAGTATGGTCAAAAGTTGAGGTAATTTGAGGAAATTTGTACACTACGGTTTCTCTGAACTCTTCCCCTGAGAAAGTGTTCTTTGCAGATATTATGATTTCCTCGGGAACCTGGTTGAATTTTGACGTTGGACGAGATTGATTTTGATTTGGAGTAGATAGTTTCTGTTGTGCCTCTGTAACAGATTGGACTACAGAGGCTGAAGGTAGGGTTTGAACAATGGGAGGTAGTTCTGGAGGTGGCAGGGGGTAGGACATATTTCGGATAGAAATACTAAGTTCACGAGATTAAAGATTAGAGTTCATCATAAACTTAAGAGCTAGAATTTTCACACAATATTAATTGACTTCAAAGTTAGAAGTTAACTACAGACCTTCTTGAGAGAGGTTGAACTAATTGGGACTTATAATAGTTACCATATTCTGTAAATTATGTCAAAAATTAGCCTGGAATGTGACACTTGACAAAATAAGTGGGCTTCCAGGCTGAGTGACGCTCCCAGAATATCAGGCTCTACTTGCATCCTTGGGAGGAGCCACAATTTATTGAATATTTTCGATTTGACTAAGAAACTGTTTGTAAACTCATAAAAACCTCTCTCGAAACCTCTCTCCTACGAGGATAGAGGCTTTGAAACCCCCATTCCCTTGCAGGGAAGGGGGGGCAGGGGGGTTAGGTTTTTAGGATTCATCGGTTCCATGCAACACTTCTCAAACAGCTTCTTAAGAGAAAATTTTCGGCTTCTTCATCTATGGCTTTAATCCATAGTATTAATACCTAATTGACTACCTTTAAATGTAGGGTAGCTCAAGCATAGAAGCTAAAATTTTGATACAGGTTTACTCCATGTCTCGACCACTAGGGTTCCGTGCGGGGTCATTGGATAAGAATCCAAAAATAAATAACAATACAAAGAACAGGACAACGATATTAACAACTATTTTCAAAGTCAGCATTTATTATTTCTCCTAAAAGGATGAGGTTTCGGACCGAATTTTTTCGATCAAATATCTACAACTTTCTTAATCATATCTAAATGTTGACTCATTTTACCATAATCATTTGTCAAAAATTTTTCAACTTTTGTTGACACAATTGCCACACCTGTACAAAGATTTGTTCTAGCCAAGTCATAATCACATCTACCCACCCCAATATTATTTCTAGAGGATGTTTGACATACCCTATTGAAACTGATTCTACTTCTAACCAGTTTGGTTGGTGCTTGGGTCTACTTTCTGAGTTATAACTTTGAACAGATATTTTGGTACTGTTTATGCTATAATTATATTGTTCTTCATTCCTATTTTCGTGTCTCTGTATGAAAACTTCTTTGAATGTGATCGCCTGTTTTTTGCCAGAATTAGTATTAGTAGAAGTTGAGATTGCCTTCTCACAGAGGTCCTGATGTAAAAGGAAATTTTTCTCTTTTCCTAATTTTTCTATAGCTCCTGGGTTAATTACAGGTTGAGTTGTTAAAGAGGTTGCTACCTGAAATGTTCCTGGTTGAGATGGTGATACTAATGAGGCTACTTTTGGTATTTTATTTTGGGTAGCTAAAGGCTTTTGTTGGTTTTCTTGGCCTATTTCTGCTTCTAACAATGACTCAAGTTGCCATTCTTCTTCCATGTTAAAAGGTGGTAGTAAACCATTTAATCCTAGACCTTTAGTAATTGGGTATAGATACTGTTTGGCTAAATTATGAATAAAATCACTGAAAGTTAGATTTGAACTTGACAATAATGGCCGAATTTGGTATTTAGTCAAACCTCTATTGTGGCGCTTTGCTTCATTTTGGTCTAAAGCTATATTCGATTCATCAAACAAATTGAACCACAAGGCAATTTTACTGGTTTGTACCCAAGCCATAATTTGCCAAATTTCTCCTAAAGGTCCAGAGATTGGCACAAGTTCTGCACAGGGTTTAAGCTGTAATGGTATTTTTTTTTCTATCTTGGCTGTTTGTAATATTAGAGGATTTTTTTGTTTGACCTTGGTCGAAATATCTGATACTTTATGATTTTCTACAATCTCTAATCCTGAGAAATCTTCCCACTGCATTCTAGGACTTGAGGGTTCTAATAGTTTAGGATCGGCTTGTGTTGAAATTAGTAATCTTTCCTGAATAGGTTGGTCAGCAGTTTGATGATTTTTACTAACTTTTTTATTTACTTTTTTTGTTATTTGTGGTATGTCAGTTATTGTTTTTTGTCTTAGTTGTTTGAGTGTTAGGCGAGAGGTTTGCAACAACACATATATAGGATAAAGTAACAATTGAGCTGTGTTGGTAGCTGCAAATTTTAAATGACGCAAGGTGGCATCGCTTCGATTTAATATTTGGCGATATTTTGTCGCAACAAAATTTAATACTTTACTTTTATAGGGACTTGAAGTCATTTTTACTTAGATATTAGATAAATTAATTTTTCAGAGTTTACTTTAATAAAGAAGAAATATGCCTTTTAGATTGTTTGAGGGAAAATAGAACAACTTAACTAAGAATCAAGGGACGTAATTAAGAAAGCTTTTACAAGAGAAAAAAAATCACAGCTTGAGTCTAGTTTGGGGTTTCTCAAGGAAAAGTTATAGATACTCAATATAACTATACCAGGAAATCATAAAATCATCTAATTTTTCATTCTATATTTTTTGATTCGGCAAATTTCCACAAAAATCATCACATCAAATATCTGGTTGGAAAATCTAGGTAAATAGATTTTATCGTCAGGCTGACGTCTAAATTATACTCCTAGATTTAAAAGATTATTTGGGGAGTGGCTTTGATTTTACAGGGGAAATATTTAGAGATTTTTTTGACTGTTTGAGTCAAATTTTCTGGCGTTGCATATTTGCGGGATGAATTAGTTGGGGAGTGTCGGGGCGTTGCATATTTGCCCATTGGAATTATAGTTTTAGGGCATAGTTTGTAAAAGATAGGATTTACCTTTTCTGCAAAGATTCATCCTTTAGTTCAGCAACGCCAATTTTCTTAAGTCGAAAGTCGATGGTTAAAGACAATTTTTGGCAAGTTAGGTAGGAGGATAGAAAATCACAACCTAGCTTCATATCTGAATTTGAAAAAATATGTTGATGCTGATAGTAATTTGATTACCGAATTAGAATTTTATCGTCAGGGTGACATCTAAATTATTATTCTAGATTTCAAGGATTATTTGGGAAGTGGGTTTGATTTTACAGGGGAAATATTTAGAGATTTTTTTGACTGTTTTGGCGAAATTTTATTAAGTCGAAAGCTGATGGTTAAAGATAATTTTTGGCAAGTTAGGCAGGAGGATAGAAAATGAAACCTACCTTGATATCTGAATTGG
>JBCDJM010000067.1:0-28504 GCA_038747755.1 Cyanobacteria bacterium P01_H01_bin.35 | reverse complement strand
GTTCCAAATGCTTATGCTGATGGAATAGAGTGATTAGGAGTAATTCCATTCAGAATAAAACCTGAAAAAGTAAGTTTAAGTAATTAATATTTGTCTATAAACTTACAAATTCTATATTAATATATCTATTAATAGATAGTATGATTTACGATTGGATATAAATCTATCATTGAATAATAAAAATGAGGATTTATTTCCATTAATATAATGTTGTAGTGCATAAAAAAATAAAGGAGAGCGACAGTGGTAGTTGGTATCCTTGGCACAAAACTAGGCATGACACAAGTGTTTGAAGCTGAAACTGGAAAAGCAATTCCTGTAACAGTAGTTCAAGCCGGACCATGTGTAGTTACCCAAATCAAAACTGAACAAACAGATGGTTATACTGCAGTTCAAATTGGATATGGTGAAGCCAAAAATAAAACCCGTAAACTAAATACAAAAGAACCAAAAGAAGTTAATAAGTATTTAACTAATGCTCAACAAGGTCATTTGGTTAAATCAGGTGGTACTCCTTTACGTTATCTACGAGAATACAGAGTAGACAATACAGGTAACTTTGAATTAGGTCAACAAATAAAAGTCGATCTATTTGAAGCAGGTCAACTGGTTGACGTTTGTGGAAAAAGTATTGGTAAAGGCTTTGCTGGTTATCAAAAACGTCATAACTTTAGACGTGGACCAATGGCACACGGTTCCAAAAACCACCGTTTACCAGGTTCCACAGGTCCGGGAACAACTCCAGGGCGTGTTTATCCAGGTAAGAAAATGGCAGGTCAGTTAGGAAACGTGCGAGTCACTACTAGAAAACTCAAAGTAGTGAGAATAGATGCTGAACGTAACTTATTGCTGATTAAAGGAACTATTCCTGGTAAACCAGGCGCATTAATTAGTGTTGCTCCAGCAAATATAGTAGGTCAAAAATAATAAAAGAGGGAGTAGGGAGTAGGGAGTAGGGAGAAAGAATTGATAAATAATACTGGGATAATTGATTTCCTGTTTTTATTATTTCAGATGTCTAGTAGGTAAAAAATTGAGAAAAAAAGATGGTTGATTGTGTCATAAAAAACTGGCAAGGTGAAGAAACTGGGCAAGCAACTCTCAACTTACGAGTAGCGAAAGAAGAAAGTGCAGCTCATGTTGTTCACAGGTCCCTAAGACTACAAATGGCAAATAACCGCCAGGGAACAGCTAGCACCAAAACCAGATCCGAAGTTAGAGGTGGTGGTCGTAAACCTTGGCGACAAAAAGGAACAGGTAGAGCAAGAGCAGGTTCGATCCGTTCGCCCCTATGGCGTGGTGGTGGTGTAATTTTTGGTCCTAAACCAAGAGACTATTCCCACAAAATGAACCGTAAGGAAAAAAGGCTAGCACTTAGCACTGCTTTCCAAAGTCGCTCAGAAGACTTAATAGTTATAGAAGAATTTGCTGAACAATTCCCCAAACCAAAAACAAAAGAATTGGTAGAAGCGATCGCTCGTTGGGGAGTAGATACAGAAGCAAAAGTTCTCTTGGTTTTACCAGAAAAGCAAGAAAACGTATATTTGTCAGGTCGTAACGTTGCCAAGCTGAAAATAACTCTAGCTAACAACTTGAATATTTACGATATTCTAGAAGCGGACAAAATTATAGCAACTGCAACAGCAATTGCCAAAATTCAGGAGGTATACGGGGATGAAACTTGATTCACGAGACTTAGTAGATATAATTAAAGCCCCAATTATTACAGAAAAAGCTACTAGGTTAATGGAACTAAATCAATATACATTTGATGTAGATCCAAGGGCAACAAAGCCAATGATAAAAGAAGTAATTGAGCAATTATTTGAGGTAAAAGTAACAGGTATCAATACCCTAAACTTACCAAGAAAAAAACGCAGAGTCGGCAAATTCATGGGTTTTAAACCTCGATATAAAAGAGCTATTGTCACCCTAGAAGATGGGGAACCAATTAGAAAAATTCTGTTCCCAGACCTATAATGAAGTCAGAAGTCAGAAGTCAGAAATTGTTTTGGTGACGGGGATTTCTGAAGCTAAGAATTCAGAATTAAATTCTTACTTTAGTGACGCCAGATAGAACTAGAAAAAATATTTAACTGATAACTGGTAACTGATTAAAATGCGGACTTTTGGCTCCGATTATTTTGATAAAAAATCTCTGAGCAATTTAAAGCAATTAATCTGTAAAATATATTGGCATAGAGCATAAATTATGGGTATTCGTTCTTACAGACCCTATACACCAAGTACCCGAGAACATAGTGTTTCCGACTTCGCGGAAGTAACTCGCTCGAAACCAGAAAAATCTCTGGTTAAATTCAAACATAGAAAAAAGGGTCGTAATAATCGTGGTGTAATTACCTGTCGTCACCGAGGCGGAGGTAGTAAAAAACTATATCGTATTATCGACTTTCATCGTAACAAACATAATATTCCAGCTAAAGTAGCAGCAATTGAATACGATCCTAACCGGAATGCCAGAATAGCCCTCCTACATTATCAAGATGGAGAAAAACGCTATATTCTACATCCCGTAGGATTAACAGTTGGAGCAATAGTTACCTCTGGAGTCAATGCTCCCCTTGAAATTGGTAACGCTTTACCTTTAAGTCAAATTCCCTTGGGTACAGATGTTCATAACATAGAACTCGTTCCTGGCAAGGGAGGACAAATGGCCCGTTCTGCTGGTGCCGTAGCTCAAGTAGTAGCGAAAGAAGGTGAGTATGTAACAGTAAAACTACCTTCTGGTGAACGACGTAAAATCAGAGCAAGCTGCTATGCAACTTTAGGTCAAATAGGCAATATAGAGCATAGAAATATTAGTCTTGGTAAAGCAGGCCGTAATCGCTGGAAAGGCAAGAGACCAACCGTTAGAGGTAGTGTGATGAACCCAGTTGATCACCCTCATGGTGGTGGTGAAGGTCGGGCCCCAGTTGGTAGAAGCGGACCTGTTACTCCTTGGGGTAAACCAGCATTGGGTATGAAAACTCGGAAGAAGAAAAAACAGAGTGATGCTTTAATCGTACAACGTCGGCGTAAATCCTCTAAACGAGGCAAAGGTGGTCGTCAAAGCTAAAACTAATACCGTTTCACGGAAGTAAAAATTCAAAATTCAAAAGTAATATCCTATAAGCTTGAAACGAAGATGTCAAATTTATAAACTCGAATTTTGATTCTATGTAAATCAACCATAAATTCAATTATGTCTCGTTCATTAAAAAAAGGACCATTCATTGCAGATAGTCTCTTGAAGAAAATAGAAGCTTTAAATGCTAAAAATGAAAAACAGGTAGTTAAAACTTGGTCAAGAGCTTCAACGATTATTCCTGATATGGTGGGTCATACTATCGCCGTACATAACGGACGTCAGCACGTTCCAGTTTTTGTCTCCGATCAGATGGTAGGTCACAAATTAGGTGAATTTGCACCGACTAGAACATATCGGGGTCACGGTTCAGATAGAAAGTCAAAAAGATAAATAACTTAGAATTGATTAAGTGGAGATAGGTATGCCTATAGATACCAGTACAGAAGTAAAAGCAATAGCTCGTTATATCCGAATGTCTCCGTTTAAAGTACGGCGAGTCCTTGACCAAATTCGTGGCATTTCTTACCGGGAAGCATTAATTATCCTGGAATTTATGCCATATCGAGCTTGTGGTCCGATTCGGAAAGTATTACGTTCAGCAGCAGCAAACGCGGAAAATAACAACGGAATAGATCCAGAAACCTTAGTTATATCCCAGGCTTTCGCAGACCAAGGCCCTTGTTTGCCACGCTATCGACCACGCGCTCAAGGTCGTGCTTACAAAATTCGTAAACCTACTTGTCACATTACAGTGGCAGTTGCCTCTTTAGTTGATTAAGTAAGCTGAGGAATTTGTCAACTTAGATAAAAACACTATATAAAGAGTAAGTAATGGGACAAAAAATACATCCAACTGGTTTTAGACTAGGTATTACCCAAGAGCATCGTTCCCGTTGGTACGCTGATGCTAAGAACTACCCAGAATTGTTGGAAGAAGACTACAAAATTCGTCAATATGTGAAAGCAACTCTTGCTAATGCAGGAATTTCTCAAATCAGAATTGAGAGAAAAGCAGAACAGATCGACTTAGAAGTTAACACAGCTAGACCTGGTGTAGTAGTTGGTAGAGGTGGTGCAGGAATTGATTCTTTGAGGGTAGGGTTACAAAAACTTTTGGGTAGCAACCGTCAAATCAGAATCAATGTTGTTGAAGTTGCCAAAGTAGATACTGATGCTATGCTCATTGGTGAATACATCGCTCAACAACTAGAAAAAAGGGTATCTTTTCGCCGAGTTGTACGCCAAGCTATAACTAGAGCGCAAAAAGCTGGTGTAGAAGGCATTAAAGTACAAGTAAGTGGTAGGGTCAACGGAGCAGAAATTGCTCGGACTGAGGTGACAAGAGAAGGTAGTGTACCCTTACATACTTTGAGAGCTGATATTGATTATGCCTATTGTACTGCTAAGACAATTTACGGTATCCTTGGTATTAAAGTTTGGATTTTCAAAGGAGAAATAATTCCTGGTCAGGAAGAAGTTGCTAATGCTCAAGAAAGGCAGCCAAAACGTAGACAACAAAAACGTCGTCAGCAATATGAAGACAGGTCTAACGAAGGGTGAATTTCAAGAAAGTTAAAAGTCAAAAGTCAAAAGTCAAAAATTATTATCGATCAATCAATAATCAATTGCTATTCAAATAAAAAACTAGCTTGAAAATAGCATGAAATGTCTAGACTTTAATGGTTTAACATTTTTTTTGAAATTATTGACCTTTGTGATTACTGCCATAACAAACTTTCTAGGAAAATACCAAATTAAGAACAAAATAGTAGACTATGTTAAGTCCTAAAAGAACAAAATTCCGCAAACAGCAACGCGGACGAATGAGAGGTAATGCCAATAGTGGCAATACTATTTGCTTCGGACAATATGCACTCCAAGCATTAGAACCATCTTGGATTACTTCCCGTCAAATAGAAGCCGCTCGTCGTGCTATGACTCGTTACATCCGTAGGGGTGGAAAAATTTGGATTCGTGTGTTTCCAGATAAACCAGTTACAATGAGAGCAGCAGAAACTCGTATGGGTTCTGGTAAAGGTGCCCCTGAATATTGGGTGGCAGTTGTCAAACCAGGTCGTATTATGTTTGAGTTGGGCGGGGTTGCAGAAGACATAGCTCGTGAAGCTATGCGCTTGGCATCATATAAGTTGCCAATTAAGACAAAGTTTATTGTACGCGAGGAGCCTAAGGAGGATTAATTTATGCCTTTCCCAAAAATAGCAGAAGTGAGGGAATTGAGTGATGAAGAACTAACGGCTGAAATAGTTAAAGTTAAGCGAGAATTGTTCGACTTACGAATCCTCAAAGGTACAGGAAGAATGGAAAAACCACACCTGTTCAAGCATAACCGCCATCGACTGGCTCAGTTATTAACAATAGAAAAAGAACGGGAATTAGCTAAAGTGGTAGAAACTTCTACTGCCGTTGAAACAGAATAAACCCCTGAATAAAAATCAACAATTAATAGGTGTTATAGTTAGTAATATCTTTATTATTAACACTTTATTTATAAGAATTTTATTTATAGGTTAAATAATTAAAAAAGTGGTTAAGTGGTTAGCACTTACAATTCAGTCAGATTATTATTTTAACCTGCGAGAAGGGGATTTTTAAAACATCCTAAACCATCTTTTTAATTCGGAACTACTAAAAGCTGAAAGCTAATAGGTAGTAAAAGAACACTTTTAATTCATAAAGAAGGAAAATTATGGCAGCTAAAGAAAGAGTGGGTGTAGTTGTCAGCAACAAAATGCAAAAAACAATAGTGGTAGCAGTAGAAAACCGCTCCGCTCACCCTAGATACGGTAAAACAGTCGTTAAAACTAAAAAATATAAAGTTCACGACGAGGAAAATAAATGTAATGAAGGCGATCGCGTTCGGATTACAGAAACTCGCCCTCTGAGTCGTACTAAACGTTGGGAACTTGCTGAAATAATTAATTCTAAGATTAGTTAATGGTTGATTTTATTAATCTGAGTAAAACTATTCAAAGTTAACAAAATTAAAATCCCAACTAAACTTAAGAAATAAAATTGGTTTGGCATAAACATCTAGGAATTTCAGAAAAACCACCATGATTCAACAAGAAAGTGTATTAAATGTCGCTGATAATAGCGGTGCCCGCAAAATAATGTGTATCCGTGTAATCGGTGGTGGAAATCGTCGCTATGCACGCATAGGTGATGTAATTATAGGTGTCGTTAAAGACGCATCCCCTAATATGGCTGTGAAAAAGTCAGATGTAGTTAGAGCTGTTGTTGTTAGAACTAAAAAAGGTCTACGCCGAGATAGTGGTATGAGTATTAGGTTTGATGATAACGCAGCAGTTATCATTAACCAAGATGGCAATCCACGGGGGACTCGCGTGTTTGGCCCAGTAGCTCGTGAATTACGAGACAAAAATTTTACTAAAATTGTATCCCTAGCACCGGAGGTACTGTAATGTCTATAAAGAAAAAACCCTTGATGACTGCCAGGGGAAAACCTGTACGCTATAAAATTCACGTTAAAAAAGGTGACACAGTTCAAGTAATTGCTGGAAAAGATAAAGGTAAGGTAGGTGAAATCCTCCAAGTATTACCAAAAATCAGCAAAGTTGTAGTTAAAGATGTTAACGTCAAAACAAAGCACGTTAAACCCCAGCAAGAAGGAGAATCAGGTAAAATTGTTACTGTTGAAGCTCCAATTCATAGTTCTAACGTGATGCTCTATTCTACCAAAGAAAAAGTAGCTAGTCGTATTTGTTATACATTTACAGAAGATGGTCGCAAAGTACGAAAGCTCAAAAAAACAGGAGAAATTATTGATTAGACTCAAGTAAATTCTTCAACTAATAAGCAAAACTATGGCAGAAAGACTAAAGAAATATTACCATGAAAACATTGTTCCTAAAATGATGGAGCAATTTAAGTATAAAAATATTCACCAAGTACCAAAGCTGGTGAAAATAACAATTAATCGTGGTTTAGGGGAAGCATCTCAAAATGCCAAAGCCTTAGATTCATCTGTAAAGGAAATGGCTACAATTACAGGTCAAAAACCAGTAGTAACTAGGGCAAAGAAAGCGATCGCTGGGTTTAAAATTCGTCAAGGAATGCCAGTAGGAGTTATGGTGACTCTACGTTCTGGAAGAATGTATGAATTTTTAGATAGACTAATTAATTTAGCATTACCTAGAATTAGAGATTTTCGAGGCACAAATCCTAAAAGCTTTGATGGTCGAGGCAATTATAGTTTAGGCGTCAAAGAACAACTGATTTTTCCAGAGATAGAATATGACAAGATCGATCAAATTCGAGGAATGGACATTTCAATTATTACCACAGCTAATAGTGATGAAGAAGGCCGTGCCCTACTTAAAGAAATGGGAATGCCCTTCCAGAGTAATTAACTAAAGAGTTAAAGAAAAGGGGAAAAAATGGCGGCTAACGACACAATATCAGATATGTTGACGCGAATTCGCAATTCCTGCATGGCGCAACATACAACAACAAAAGTTCCAGCAACAAAGATGACTCGCAGTATTGCCAAAGTCTTGAAAGAGGAAGGTTTTATTGGTGAGTTTGAACAAGAAGGTGAGGGTCTTAAGAAATTTTTAGTAATTTCTTTAAAATACAAAGGCAAAAATCGCCAACCCATCATTAGATATCTGAAGCGAGTTAGTAAACCTGGACTCCGGGTTTATAAAAATCGCAAAGAATTACCACGGGTTTTAGGTGGAATAGGAATAGCTATTATTTCTACATCTAGTGGAATTATGACTGATAGAGAAGCTAGAAAAAGAGGTATCGGCGGAGAAGTTCTTTGCTATGTTTGGTAGTATAGCGCTACGCGCAATTCAAAAGTCAAAAGTAATATCTGACAGAGTTTTTGACGCCCAAATCAAATGAATAGATAGCTATTCACCAAGCAAAACAAAAAAACAGCTAGCAACTTAATATAAAAAGAAGTTATGTCACGAATTGGTAAACTTCCAATCCCAATACCTAAAAAAGTAACTATTACCATTGAGGGTCAAAAAGTGACAGTCAAAGGTCCTAAAGGTGAACTTTCTAGGGTATTACCACCTGAGATAGCAGTGGAACAACAAGAAGAGATTATTATTGTTAAACCACAAAATGATTCTCGTCGCGCACGTCAGAGATATGGTCTATGTCGCACCCTTGTTGCAAATATGGTCGAAGGTGTATCTAAAGGATACGAAAAGCGACTATTGATTCAAGGTGTAGGTTATCGTGCCCAAGTTCAAGGCAAGACTTTGGTATTAAACGTGGGTTACAGTAAACCAGTCGAAATGCCTGCTCCTGAAGGGGTAAATATAGCCGTAGAAAATAATACCAACGTAATTGTTAATGGTATTAGTAAAGAATTGGTGGGAAATACCGCAGCAAGAATTCGTGCTGTGCGTCCACCAGAAGTATATAAGGGTAAAGGCATTCGTTATGCCGGAGAAATGATTAAACTCAAAGCGGGTAAGTCAGGTAAAAAATAAACAATGAAATACACTCGTCAAGATTCAATCAGAAAGCGACATCGCCGAGTCCGAAAAAAGGTATCTGGAACACCAGAACGTCCAAGGTTATCAGTATTTCGTTCAAATATGCATATCTATGCACAAATAATTGATGATACTACACAGCATACCTTGGTTGCAGCCTCAACTGTAGAAGCAGAAGTCAAATCAAATGTTAAATCTGGTGCTAACTGTGATGCTTCTACAGAAGTAGGAAAATTAATTGCCAAGCGATCGCTAGAGAAAGGAATAGAAAAAGTAGTTTTTGACCGTGGTGGGAATCTTTATCATGGTCGTGTCAAAGCCTTGGCTGATGCAGCTCGCGAAGCTGGATTAGACTTCTAAGCCATCAAAAGTTACACAAAAAAATTATGAAGTTGACAAAAGGTAAGAACTATGGCAGAACAGCAACAACAACGTCGGAAGAAAAGTAGCCGTACAAAAGAGAAAGAAAGTGAATGGCAAGAAAGAGTTGTCCAAATTCGCCGAGTCACCAAAGTTGTAAAAGGTGGTAAAAACCTGAGTTTCCGGGCTATTGTTGTGGTCGGTAATGAGAAAGGTCAAGTAGGCGTTGGAGTGGGTAAGGCAGCAGATGTTATTGGTGCTGTCAAGAAAGGAGTGGCTGATGGTAAAAAACATATCATAGAAGTTCCACTCACAAAATCTAATTCTATTCCTCACCCAGTCAATGGTATTGGTGGAGGCGCAAAAGTAATGATGCGCCCAGCAGCACCAGGTACAGGAGTTATTGCAGGGGGAGCTGTGAGAACAGTTCTCGAACTAGCAGGTGTTCAGAATATACTAGCTAAACAGTTAGGCTCTAAAAATCCATTAAATAATGCCAGAGCTGCTGTTAACGCTTTGGATGCTTTGAGAACATTAGCAGATGTAGCTCAAGAGCGAGATGTACCTATAGAAAATTTATATGTTTAGTCCCAAACTACACCAGTGGTAAAAAAGAAGTCAGAAGTCAGAAGTTAAATTCGTAATGGCGACTGATATAATACCTGAGTTTTCTTAAGGTAAATTAACAGCTAAAAAGATTAATAAATATGCGATTAAAAGATGCAATTCCAAAAAAAGGTTCCCAACAGCGGGGTCGTAGAGTAGGCCGGGGAATCTCCGCAGGCCAAGGTGCAAGCTGTGGTAAAGGGATGCGGGGTCAAAAATCTCGCTCTGGTCGCAGCACCAGACCTGGTTTTGAAGGTGGCCAAAATCCCCTCTATCGTCGCTTGCCAAAATTAAAAGGTTTTCCGATGGTAAATCGGAAAAAATACACGATTATAAATGTGAGTAAGTTAGCATCATTGCCAGCTAACACAGAGGTAACTCTGGCATCCCTAATGGAAGTTGGAATTATTACCAGCGATGATGGTCCACTTAAAGTCCTCGGAGATGGAGAGTTGAATGTGGCACTCAAGGTTAATGCAGCAGCTTTTACAGCCTCAGCTCGAACCAAAATAGAAGCAGCAGGTGGTACTTGCCAAGAAATCGGGGCTAAAACTCTCTCTAATGAAGAATCAACAGAGGGACAAGAGAACTAACATATTTGAAAGCGGAGGATTCTGCCCAACTTTGCTAAAATCAAAAATATAAAAAATAAAATCTCAAATAGATATGGACATTAGTAGAGATAAGGCACCAACTGCTCAAGAGACATTCTTGCAGATGGCCCAAGCAGCCGGGTTACGAGGGCGAATTCTAGTAACAATAGGTCTACTTCTTTTGGTGCGCTTAGGTGTTTACCTACCAGTACCAGGAATAAATAGAACAGCTTTTCAAGCGAGAATTGGAGATCAGGCTTTAACTGGATTCCTCGACCTTTTTTCTGGTGGTGGTTTTTCAGCATTAGGTATCTTTGCATTAGGAATCATACCCTATATTAACGCATCAATTATTATTCAATTGATGACCGCAGCTCTACCAAGTTTAGAAAACTTGCAGAAAAATGAAGGTGAGGCAGGACGTCGAAAGATTTCTCAAATTACTCGCTATGTAGCATTAGGTTGGTCGGTTTTACAAAGCTTTGGTCTAGCAATATATCTGAATAGCTCATCTGTAAATATTAATGGGGAACTGGTGACAGTAGCAAGTAATCCAGGACCTTTCTTTATTGCTAAAACTATTTTGGCAATTACAGCAGGTTCGATGTTTGTGATGTGGATATCAGAATTAATCACAGAAAGAGGTATTGGAAATGGCGCATCTTTACTTATTTTTGTGAACATCGTTGCTGTACTGCCTCAGTCATTAGGGGACACGATTAAATTGTTTGAAGGAGGAGACCGGGCGATCGTTGGCCGGGCAATTATTTTGTTGCTGGTGTTCCTAGTAATGATTGTGGGTATTGTATTTGTACAAGAAGGAAGTCGGAGAATTCCTATACTCTCAGCCCGTCGTCAAGTAGGTAGAAAACTATATCGGGAAACAAAAAGCTATTTGCCTTTACGATTGAATCAAGGTGGAGTAATGCCCATCATCTTTGCCTCGGCAGTTTTGATATTACCTGTATCCTTAGCTCAGTTTGCTAACAACCCTATTATATCTCAGATTGCTACTGCCATAAGTCCTAGTGGTCCTACTCCTTGGCTGTATGCTTTATTTTACTTTGTTTTGATCTTATTCTTCAGTTATTTCTATGCTTCCCTAATTATGAACCCAATTGATATGTCGCAGAACCTGAAGAAAATGGGAGCAAGTATTCCAGGTATTCGCCCTGGTAAAACTACTAGCGAGTATATAGAGAAAGTTTTGAATCGCTTAACTTTCCTTGGAGCTATTTTCCTGGGTTTAGTAGCAATAGTTCCTACCGCAGTAGAGAGTGCCACCCGTGTACCTACATTTAGAGGATTAGGAGCTACTTCTTTATTAATTCTAGTAGGTGTAGCAATAGATACAGCAAAACAAATTCAAACTTATGTTATCTCCCAAAGATACGAAGGAATGGTGAAACAATAGTGGTAAAACTGGTATTTTTGGGTCCGCCAGGAGTAGGGAAAGGAACACAAGCATCTCTAATAGCAGATTTTTACCAAGTTCCTCATATTTCTACGGGTGATATTTTGCGCACTAATGTAGCACAAAAATCTCCTTTGGGCATTCAAGCCAAAGAGTATATGGATAGAGGTGATTTAGTCCCCGACGAACTCATCCTTGACATGGTTCAAAAAAGACTGGAAAACCCTGATACTAAAAATGGTTGGATTTTAGATGGCTTTCCCCGGACTGTAACTCAGGCAGAGGAGTTTGTCAAAAAACTTGTGCCTGCAAGTAGTGAAAATGAGAGTGAAGGAGAAGAAGCTAAAAGTAGCAATTCTTTTCAAGTCATTAATTTACAAGCGCCGGATGATGTTTTGGTAGCTCGTTTGTTATCAAGGAGACGTCAGGATGATAACGAAGAAACTATTAAGAATCGTTTACAAGTTTATTATCAACAAACACAACCTTTGATTGACTTTTATCAAGCAAGTAAACAGTTAATTACTATAGATGGAAATCATTCTGTTGATGTTGTGACTAATTCTCTGAAACAAGCGGTTGATAAACTAACCTGAAATAATCTTGCAGGGTTGAGGTTATTAACAGTTGGCTAAACAAGATCTAATAGAAACTGAGGGAACAGTAACGAAATGCCTACCTAATTCTATGTTCAGGGTAGACTTGGATAATGGATCCAATATATTAGCCCATTATTCCCGTAGATTCTATCATATTTACATTAAAATTCGAGCAGGCGATCGAGTCAAGGTAGAGTTAACACCCTACGATTTGACAAAAGGGAGAATAGCTTATCGACTTAGGAAAAAGTAGAAAATATCCAACCTACTTAAATTTTTGTCAAATTTTCCCACAAATAATTAAACTCACCTACTTAAATTTTGTAGAAATATTATCCCTCATGCTAAATAACCTCTAAAAAATCCAAAATTTTTGATAAGATATGTTAAGGGAATCAACTGAAATAATCAGGCTAATCCCAAACTAAACAGGTTACTTGCAGGGTTGAGGTTATTAACAGTTGGCTAAACAAGATCTCATAGAAATGGAGGGAACAGTGACGGAATCCCTGCCTAATGCTATGTTTCGAGTAGACTTGGATAATGGGTTTAATGTACTAGCTCATATTTCCGGTAAAATCCGTCGCAATTACATCAAAATTCTACCTGGCGATCGAGTCAAGGTAGAGTTAACACCCTACGATTTGACAAAAGGCCGAATCACCTATCGACTTCGGAAAAAGTAGAAAATATCCAACCTACTTAAATTTTTGTCAAATTTCGCTAGGGTAGCTTTAGTTGCTGAAAATATATCTAGATGATATAATATAAAATTTGTAGTCTTACCAAAAAAAGGCATGAAAGTTAGAACATCCGTCAAAAAAATTTGTGAGAAGTGTCGTGTTATTCGTCGTCGAGGACGAGTACGGGTGATATGTGTTAACCCCCGTTGTAAACAACGTCAAGGTTAGACATATTTAGGCACAGATATTAAGAGTATAGTAGTGCATACTCATCAAGCTGATGTAAATTCTATCTAAAGCTGAGGGAGAAAAAGTAAAGTGGCACGAATTTCTGGGGTAGACCTCCCACGCGATAAGCGTATAGAAATTGGTCTGACATATATATATGGAATAGGACTATCTCGGTCTCAAGACATCTTAGCTGAAACAGGTGTAAATCCTGATATCCGTGTCAAGGATTTAAGTGACGCGGATATAGCAGCACTTCGTTCTGTAGTCCAAAATAATTATCAGGTCGAAGGAGACCTCAGAAGATTTGAAGCCATGAGCATCAAACGGTTGATGGACATTGGTACTTATCGAGGTCGCCGACATAGAATGGGTTTACCAGTTAGAGGACAGCGAACTCGCACCAATGCAAGAACTCGTAGAGGTGTAAGGCGAACCGTAGCTGGTAAGAAGAAAGCTGCTGCTAAGAAGTAGAAGTTTGCTTGTATATGTATATTTTTATTTTGGGAAGCTATTAGCTAAGAAAAGATTAGTATCTATCGAATGAAATAAAGTCTGATAAAAATTCAGTCAAATCTTTAATAAAGAGTGTTATTTGATTAGATTATACTTATGTCTTAATCTTACATAGCTGATTTAGGTAAAAATACTTATACTATGTAATGCAAGCTAACTATCTTCAGATTATGAATAATTGACATTAATTATAGTGATATAACTCACTCAAGTTGACAAGAGTTTAATTGAATTAAATTGCTAACTTGAAAATTTAATTATTCTTGTCTATTTATAGCTATTATTCAGCAGATAAAAGTTTCTTCCTAGTCTGTTTTTATAGATTTAGATTTAGGTCAGAAAAATTCATACTGGGGAAAAATAAAATATTAGCTATTTTAGCTTTGGTAGTAATTGTAGAATCATAATTCTACATTGACAATCAAAAAAAATCTAGATCAAGACCGAGAACTATCAAATCAACAAGTTGACTCTAACTGTGAGGTGCTGCTGCTAGTATTAAAACTATAATATGAAACATTATAATAACTAGCAAATTATTTGATGTAACACCAATACAAAGTATTTCTAATAATTGAAAGTTCTAACAAACTTATGTTTCATAATAATTAGAATTTAGTCTACTTGTTGTTATAAAAGCACATTATTAACTTGATATCCTACTCATACAGAGAGATATGGCACGACAACCAGGCAAAAAAACAGGTCCAAAAAAACAAAAAAAGAATGTGCCCAATGGGGTAGCTTATATCCAGTCTACCTTCAATAATACAATTGTAACTATTGCTGACCTAAATGGTGAAGTAATTTCTTGGGCATCAGCAGGTTCCAGTGGTTTCAAAGGGGCGAAAAAAGGAACTCCCTTTGCTGCACAGACAGCAGCAGAAAGCGCAGCACGCCGAGCTAACGATCAAGGAATGCGCCAAGTTCAAGTAATGGTAAGTGGTCCAGGAGCAGGAAGAGAAACAGCAATTAGGGCTTTACAGGGGGCAGGTCTAGAAATAACTTTAATTCGAGATATTACCCCAATTCCTCACAATGGTTGCCGTCCACCAAAACGGCGTAGAGTCTAATCAAACAAAACGGCGTAGAGTCTAATCAAATTATTAACTCTGGGGTTCAATGGAAAAGGGAGGTTACTCCGTGGCGCAATTTCATTACGAGTGTGTAGAGTCCCGAACTGACAAAGATCGAAGTCAGTACGGAAAGTTTGTTATAGAACCACTAGATCGTGGTCAAGGTACAACAGTAGGGAATGCTCTGAGGCGGGTTCTGCTAGCTAACTTAGAGGGAACAGCCGTTACATCAGTCAGGATAGCTGGAGTTAATCACGAATTTGCCACAATTAAGGGGGTAAGAGAAGATGTTCTAGAAATCCTGCTGAACATGAAAGAGGTTGTCCTCAAAAGTTATTCTAGCCAACCACAAATTGGTAGGTTACGGATGGAAGGACCTGCAACAGTAACTGCCGATCGATTTGATGTACCTTCGGAGGTTGAAGTAATCGATCGCAGTCAATATATCGCTACTCTATCTCCAGGGGCAATTCTGGAGATGGAGTTTAGAATTGAAAAAGGAACTGGTTATAGAGCAGTAGATCGTACTCGTGATGATGTAACTGCTCTAGATTTTCTGCAAATAGATGCCATTTTTATGCCAGTTCGTAAAGTTAACTATACCGTTGAGGATGCCCTTATCGGTGGTTCTTTGCAACAAGACAGGCTAATTATGGATATTTGGACTAATGGCAGTTATACACCTCAAGATGCTTTGAGTCATGCTGCTAGTATCTTAATGAGTTTGTTTGAACCACTCAAAGATATCACCAATATGGCAGATGCTCCATCGGGAGAACCGACAGACCCAACAAGTCAGATTCCTATAGAGGAATTACAACTATCTGTTCGGGCCTATAACTGTCTAAAAAGAGCTCAAATCAACTCAGTTGCCGACCTACTTGATTATAGTCAAGAAGATTTGTTAGAAATCAAAAACTTTGGTCAAAAATCGGCTGAAGAAGTTATAGAAGCTTTACAAAAACGCTTGGGAATAACTCTACCCCAAGAAAAAGTTGCTAAAGCTACTTAGAGGCAAAAAAAACTGGTTTTAATCAGTTTTTTTCTCTCATAAAAAAATCAATCAAAATAAGGAGAAAAAACAGCAAGAACAGGAAAATCTATTCCTCTTAAATGTGAACAATTAAGTTCGTTAAACTGCTAGTAAAAGTAGGAGAAAAAATAATCCGAAACACCAGCTAAAATATTAAAAAATAATCAAATGTAGTTATGCGTCATACTCGTCGTGTCCCCAAGTTAGGTAAGCCAACAGACCAGCGTCGCGCTCTGTTGCGATCGCTTACCACTGAATTAATTCGTCATGGTCGAATTACTACCACAAAAACCCGTGCAAAAGCTGTTCAGTCAGAAGCAGAAAGAATGATTACCTTAGCCAAGGATGGATCATTGGCAGCTCGCCGACGCGCTCTAGGCTATATTTTTGACAAACAGCTAGTTCACTCTTTATTTGAGGGCGCACAAGAAAGATATGGTTCTCGCAATGGAGGATATACTCGTGTGTTGAGAACTATTCGCCGTCGTGGAGATAATGCAGAAATGGCAATTATTGAACTGGTTTAAGGTTTATCCTAAAAAGCACTGGGAAATTAATTAGAAAAAGTTAGTATTTTACTAGATAAAAGTCAAAAATTAATGTTGATAAATATTGATTTTTAAGCTTTTAAAACTACACATCTCCCATGGCTAATAACCAAACTTTATTTCAGCGCGTTGCTCTTGTAATTCAATATCAAGGTACTAATTTTCATGGCTGGCAAAGACAGCCAAATCAACGAACTGTACAAGAAGAAATTGAAAATACTATCTCTTCTGTGATTAACAAACCAGTGACTTTACATGGGGCGGGTAGAACAGATGCAGGAGTTCATGCAGCAGCTCAAGTAGCTCATTTTGATGTTTCAGGCCCAATTCCTGCTGATAAATGGGCTACTATTCTCAATTCACGATTGAGTAATGATATCTTGATTAGAGGCTCGGCTAGAGTAGAATCTAGTTGGCATTCACGGTTTACCGCAATTTGGCGACGTTATCGCTACACCATTTATACAGATAAACGGCCTAATTTGTTTGTAATGCCTTTTGTTTGGCATTACTATCAAGCATCTTTAGACCCACAATTGATTCAAGCAGCTTTGAATCCTTTAATTGGCCGTCATCATTTGGCTGCTTTTCAAAGAGCTGGCTCTTCTCGTCCCCATTCTTGGGTAGATGTACAAGATGTCAATTGTCAAAGGGAAGGTCCATTTATTCATATAGAGGTTCAAGCAAGTGGGTTTCTATATGGAATGATGCGATTATTGGTGGGGTTACTTATTCAAGTTGGTCAAAAAGAGCGATCGCTCTCAAGTTTTACAGATATTTGGGTTAATGAAAGAAGGGAAGATGTGAAGCATTCAGCGCCAGCTAGTGGTCTTTGTTTATTGCGGGTTGGTTATCCAGAATTTCCTTTTCCTCAAGAAGTTTGGTATGATACTATGCCTAAATTTATTCTTGATTAGTTGAATAGGAGTCAGGAGTCAGGAGGAGAGAAAATCACAAAGATTTAGTAACCATGATTATTGGAAATATTTGTGATGTCTAATCACAAGGATTTGATCTAAATTATCAATCATATAGATATTTATCAAGTTTTAAATCTTATATAGCAATCCGGGCTTATGTTGTAAGATTTTATCGTAGGGGTTTGGTCTCCAAACTCTAGGGTGTGTCATCAATTAAAGAGGTTGACACCTGCAGCATACATATAACCACCTCGCGCATTGGAAGTTATTTGATAAAGATAATTAGGGGGAGTTCCTTTTAGAATTAAAAGTAAAGACAAAGATTGAGAATTTAAACACAATAACTAACTAAGAAAATGACAAATAAAACTTACTTGCCACCACAGGATGTTGAAGGCAAAAAATGGTATGTTATTGATGCTGAAGGTCAGCGTCTAGGGAGATTGGCAACTGCTATTGCCATGATTATTAGGGGTAAAAATAAGCCTACTTATACTCCTCATTTGGATACAGGAGACTATGTAGTTGTAGTTAATGCTGAAAAAGTAACTGTAACTGGTAAGAAAAGTAGTCAGAAACTTTATCGTCGCCATTCGGGAAGACCAGGTGGTATGAAAACAGAAGTTTTTTCTAAGTTGCAAGCTCGTTTGCCTCAAAGAATTATTGAGGAGGCAGTTTACGGAATGCTACCTAAAAATTCTCTAGGCAGAAAACTGCACCACAAATTAAAAGTTTATCCAGGTCCTGACCACCCTCACGAAGCTCAAAAACCTGAAACAATAACTATTCAAACTATTCCAGGAGAACAACAATAATGCAAGAAACAGAAAGTGGCCGTGCTATGTACTGGGGGACTGGCCGTCGTAAGTCTTCAATCGCATCAGTACGTTTAGTGCCAGGTACAGGCAAATTGATTATTAATGGTAAAGAAGGTGAACTTTACCTGCAATATAATTATAATTATTTATCATCTGCTAAAGCTCCACTAGAAACGTTAGGTTTGGAAAATGAATATGACATTCTAGTTAAAGCTACAGGAGGTGGATTAACTGGACAAGCTGAGTCAATTAGATTAGGTGTGGCTAGAGCTTTGTGTCAGTTAGACCCAGAAAATCGTAAACCTCTAAAAATAGAAGGATATTTGACTCGCGATCCTCGTGCTAAGGAACGGAAAAAGTATGGTTTACGCAAAGCTCGTAAAGCATCTCAATACTCCAAGCGTTGATATAGCGCTCCGCGCTCCGCGCTAGGGAATAGGGAATAGGGAATAGTAAACTGTCAAAGGGTTTTTCCTACGGAAATGCTCTGCAAACAGGATTTAGAGATGTCCTAACCTTTGCTTCAACTGCTATACGTAATTTAGAATTTAGAATTCTGAATTCAATAGTGGAGAAGCATAGCAATTTCCTCATGCTTCCTTGCTTTAACTATATATTTAAGCGATTTAAGTGTGAGAATGTTTGCGCAAGTAATGATTAGTGCTACATATATCAACATAAATCAAGTTCATTTGCCAATTATCACCAGTTGCATTGTAATAATTGGCAAATAATTTGATACAATAAAAAGAAGTATAAATTATTAGAATCTAGTCTGTTGATTAATTAAATTCTATTTAAGGAACTACTTTAGTAAGTTAGTAGAATTAATTTAAAACAGTTAATAGTAAAGAAAATATTTGTAATTTAAGTAGAGTAAAGAAAATGCCTAAAGCTGGTATTCATCCTGAGTGGTATCCAGAAGCCAAAGTTTATTGTAACGGTGAAGTTGTAATGACAATTGGTTCTACACAACCTGAAATTCATGTTGATGTTTGGTCAGGAAATCATCCCTTCTTTACAGGTACTCAGAAAATTATTGATACTGAAGGAAGGGTTGAAAGATTTATGCGTAAATATAGTAAACAAGAAGGTGGTGACTCTAAATCTACTAAACCATCTGCTGCTAAAAAAGCTAAATCTAAAAAAGCTAAGGGTAAGAAATAGCTAGACTGTCAATTGTCCTTAATTAGTTGTCTGTAAAATATTACAGACAACAATTAACATAAAAGTATCCAAATAATATCCCCCTACAAATAAAACACTAATATTTAGAGAAAGGACAACTGACAATGGCTGAAACATATTTATTAGATAAATTAAAATCTGTAGAGCAAACTTATAATGAATTGACTCTCCGTTTGGCCGATCCAGATATTGCTAAAGACCCCAGCGAGTTCCAAAAAGTAGCTAAAGCACGCTCTTCCTTAGAAGAAGTTGTAAATCATTATACAGATTGGAAAAATGCTCAGGAAGAATTAACTGATGCTAAGGAAATATTGAAAGAATCTGGTGGCGACCTAGAAATGCAAGAGATGGCTAAGTTGGAAGTCGAGGAATTGGAAGCCAAACTAGAATGTCTGGAAACTCAGATGAAAATTGCTCTACTTCCACGAGATCCAAACGATGACAAAAATATTATGTTGGAGATTAGAGCTGGTACTGGAGGAGATGAAGCTAGTATTTGGGCAGGGGACCTGGTGAGAATGTACTCCCGTTACTCAGAGACACAAAATTGGAAGGTAAGTTTGCTGAGTGAGTCTTTAGCAGATATGGGTGGTTTTAAGGAAGCAATTTTAGAAATTAAAGGGGAACAGGTTTACAGTAAGCTGAAGTTTGAAGCAGGAGTTCACCGCGTTCAAAGAGTTCCAGTGACAGAAGCAGGTGGGAGGGTACATACTTCAACAGCAACAGTGGCCATTATGCCAGAAGTGGATGATGTGGAAGTTGAAATAGACCAAAAAGATATTGAATTGTCAACTGCTCGTTCTGGTGGAGCTGGTGGACAAAATGTGAACAAGGTTGAAACTGCTGTAGACTTGTTTCATAAACCTACGGGAATTAGAATTTTTTGTACCCAGGAGCGGAGTCAGCTACAAAACAGAGAGCGAGCTATGCAAATTTTGCGGGCTAAACTTTATGAGATGAAGCTCCAGGAGCAACAAGCAGAAGTGAGTTCTATGAGGCGATCGCAAGTAGGTACTGGTTCTCGTTCTGAAAAAATTCGTACTTATAATTATAAAGATAATAGGGCGACAGATCATCGCTTAAGTCAGAACTTTTCTCTTGCACCTCTTCTAGAGGGAGATATAGAAAATGTGATTCAAGCTTGCATTACTCAAGACCAACAGGAGCGTTTGCAGGAGTTGGCAGGGTCTAGTTCTACTCCTATGTCAGTTTAGTTGACATTAGCTTGATTTTATGGTAATTGAATTATTCAACTAAAGTAAAATACGGAATCAAAAAGCGAGGACAGAGTTCTCGTTTTTTTTATAAAATAGATATTAGCAAATATTAATGTAGTAGACTATTCTAATTCTAGCAAGTTAAAGAAAAGTGGGAGGCTTACGCATGGCTACTAAAGAAGAATTACCTTGGGAATGTGGAATGGGTTTCTATGTACCAATATTAAATGATGGAGAATTAGTGGGCATTTGTAAACCCGAATATGCTGAGGAAATGCTCGAAGTTATGAATGAGCAGGAAAGACTACGGAAAGCTCTAAGGTTAGCTTGTCTAGATTTGCTGCGACGAGTAGGAGGAAAAAGAAGTAGAGTAAATGACTTAATGCAGAAATATATAGCTCTAGCGGAACGACCTAAATATGGACCAAGAGCGATCGCTCTGCTATTACGGGAAAGGCAAGAACAACTACAGGTTAGTGGCCATGAGTTCATTAAATTCTGTGATATTCACAAAGTCTCTCCTGAACAACTCAAGGATATTTATGCGGGTAAAGCAGTGGAGAAAAATTTAGTAGCACCTATAGCTAGAATTTTAGGTAAAACTAATAATGAGGTACAAGAAATACTAGAAGGTCCTAGTGAGTAATTCAAAATTCAAAATTCAAAATTTATTTCGCTTCTGAGTTTTCTGTCTCCAAATACTCCGCAAACTGCATTTACCAATGTCCACACCCTAAATCCCTAGTGTTATACTTATAAAGTTAATTATAATTATTAACTTTACCGAAAAATAAAGTTATAAAGCCTTCTATTTTAAGAGAAAAAAAGAAATAATATTTCCTTATTTTCAATCCGATGATTTTAACAAGAGTTAATTATCAATTATCCATTAATTAATATCAGGCATAATTGTTTCCTGAAGATTAGCATCTACAAGGTTAATATTATCAATCAAAGCATCAGTAAAATTAGCTCTTCTTAAATCTGCTCCTCTTAAATTTGCTCCTGTTAAATCTGCTCTAATTAAAATAGCTTTATTGAGATTAATACCTCGACAATAACTTTCCTGTAAATTTGCATCTTGCAAATCAACTTTTTTAAGTTCAGCAAATCTCAAATCTGTTCTATAAAGGTTTGCTTCTCTTAAAGAAGAATTTGATAAATAAATCCCACTCAGATGAGCTTTAATCAGATTAGCTTTGTCTAAATTAGCTTGATAAAAATAAGCCCCAATTAATTGACTGTTATAAAGATTAGCATAGCTAAAATTAGCATAACTGAAGTTAGCTTTCATTAAATCTGCGTTGGCTAAATTGCTTCTACTCAGGTTAGCTGAAGTTCCATCAACATATCGACAATTAGAATTTTGTAAATCAGTTCCAATTAAATTAGCATTAACTAAATCAGCTTCAATTAAAGTAGCATTTTTTAGATCGGCAGAAATCAAATTAGCATTTATTAAATTAGCGCCCTGAAGATTAATAGCAGTTAGATTAGCATTTATTAGTTGAGCTGAAGTCAAAATAGCATCTCTACAATTAGCATTAATTAATTGAGCTAAAGATAGATTAGCCCCTTTTAAATTTACCCCTTGAAAATTAACACCTTCCAGATTAAAACCTCTCAAGTTAGCATTAGTAAAGTCTGGTTGTAAATGTGGATTTTTATATCTCCATTCATTCCATACAATTACACCACGATTAAGTAAGGCTAGATATTCTTGATTCGCCATATTTTCATTAAAAGCTATTCTTAAAAAAGCGGTCAGCTCTGAGCAGTCAGCAGTCAGCAAGATTATTTTTTTTAAGTTGAGAAGGCGATTTAAACTCCTCCTAAACAATGCTGCTTATAGAAGCAGGGGATTTTAATCCAGAGCAACAAAAAGCTATTAACTAACACCAAAATATTACAACTAAAATAAGATTGCTATACTGCTCTAACAAAAATTAATTCTAAACTGCTCTAACAAAAATTAATTCTAATCCTGACATTTTTTTGTGATGTAATCTACTCTCAAAATATCTAAGGTTAATTGAAGATCATCAAAAACATCTAAATTATTAGATTTGGAGGAGTATATAATAATATTTTTTAATGATAGTTAACTCAGAATTTTAATTTTATCATATAGAGACAATTTTTATCTAAAAAAGTCATCAAAGTTATATATAATTGTTAAAACTTAACAACTATTAACTTAATGCCAAGTAAAATGAGCAAGAATTAGGGTTAAACTAACAGTCAAGACCAAAACATAATCTTCAAGTCCATGACTTGATTATTATCACCAAACTTATTTAGCTGCGCGATTTTGGATTAAAAGCGTAAAAGCGTAGCACCTCTGAAAATAGGCAAGCACTTCCACAACCTCATATTAGGTACTGACTTTATACTGCTTGTTTAAGCTACCTTTCAGTCTAAGCAATAGCGAATTTTCTAACAGCTAGCTAAGAACGGATAATTCAATAAAATTCACGTTGGCACAATCAAACCCCTAGTAAGTTATTTAGTCATTAATCAAGGATTTGACAAATATGCTAAACACCATAACTATCGAGGTTCCCTTAAATCAAGATCAAAACGTGAATCACGGTTGTAATCTAAAGTGGAAATTAGACCAGAAACAAGAAGAGCAACTTTCCACTGTAGAAGTGTGGAGAACTAGAATAATCAGCAAAAATCAATAAGTATTAGTTCAGTTTTGCTATCCATAACAAGGAAACTGAACAAAATTTTGGTTTCAATAGAAAAAGTTATTGTATGGCACGATCTTCTATTCTATTTTAGGAAGATTGTTAACTTTAGTGTGAATAAAACTAAGCTAATGTTAGTCTTTGCAGGATTTACCTAAAGATTTATCAAAGGAAATTGTTTCCTATGGTAAACTGTAAATGTCATACTTTATGTACCAATACTCAGGCATAAAGCAGTAAAAACAATAATCACTCTATTATTCAATAATTAGAAACTACTCCAAAGAAATAGAGAATCTTTTGGGTTGTCTTAACCTTAATTACTAAGGTGTTCAATTAAGCTATTACACTGAGTTCAAGTGTAAGCGCAAAGATTTGTTGTGCAATAACACTAGATAACACTTCAACGCAAACAATTACCTAAATACAATTATGAGCAACACAATATCAACTCCTTTACCAGTCATTGAAGAAGTCAACAAAGCAGACTTTACATTTGACCCAAGTATTAGGCGCGATCATGCAGAAAAATATCGTACCTCAGAATGGTATGATGGTCGTGGAGAAATTAGAGCAGTAGAGGATGGTCGCTCATTCCAGATTAATGCAACATTTACCCTCCAGTCAGAAGTAAGATTAGTTACCGGAGTTTTAGACCCATCCAACCCGGTTTTGGCTGAAATCTACAAAAGTCGTGGTCGCTGTGTAGCAGTTGTCGATAAGACAGTAGATGAACTCTACCGAGAACAACTCGATAATTATTTTAAGCAGAATGAAATTCCTCTAGAAGTTCTTGTTTGTCGTGCTTGGGAGTCAGACAAAACTCCAGAGACAGTCCACAAAATATTGGCATTCTTGGGTAAAGATGGTTGTGATGTATCTCGTAACGAACCTGTTTTGATAATTGGAGGTGGTGTACTCAGCGATGTTGCTGGTTTAGCTTGTAGTTTGCAACACCGACGGACACCTTATGTAATGATTGGAAGTTCAATTGTTGCAGCTATTGATGCCGGACCATCTCCTCGTACTTGTACCAATGGTAATCTATTTAAGAATAGTATTGGTGCTTACCACCCTCCCGTGCTAACTATTGTAGACCGTACTTTGTTCCGCACTCTAGCAAAAGGTCATATTCGCAACGGGATGGCAGAAATCATCAAAATGGCAGTTACCGACGATCCAGTATTATTTGAATTAATGGAAAAACACGGTAAGCGTTTAGTGGATACTCATTTTGCTAATATTGATGCAGATGAGGAATTGGAAAAAATAGCTGATGAGGTAATTTATCGTGCTTTGTATTCCTATATGAAGCATGAAGGCACAAATATGTTCGAGACCTATCAAGATAGACCTCACGCTTATGGTCACACCTGGAGTCCTCGTTTTGAACCAGCGGCAAAGCTGATGCACGGTCATGCTGTAGGTATTGGTATGGCTTTTGGAGCTACCTTAGCTTTAGAGATGGGTTGGATCAAGAAGGATGAGCGCGATCGAATAGTTGCATTGTGTGCTTCTATAGGTTTGTCAGTTTACCATCCTATTCTCGAAGATACAGATTTAATGCTGAAAGGTCAAAAAAATATGCGTCGCAAGCGCGGTAGTAGTGGTTTGTGGGCACCTCTACCTGCCGGAATTGGTTCTTGTGCTTTTGCTGGTGAAGTACCTCCAGACTTATTAACATCTGCTATTGAGGAACATAAGAATTATTGTGCTACTTTTCCTGGTGAAGGAAAAGGAGAAGAAATGTATTTGAGTGATTTAGGTCTGGAGTAGAATTTAGAATTTAGAATTCTTGCCATAACTTTGCAGAGAAACCGGGTTTATATGAAATGCCCTTGTAGGGACGTTGCATGCAACGTCCCTACCATCTACCTCCGATAAACCCGGTTTTTTATAAGTAATATAAAATCCGGTTGAATAGTCGTCCCTATCGACGATAGGAAGCAATCTCCGCGCACCCCTGAGATTGCTATCCGTTCCGGAATGCTGCGCAAACCTTCCACGCAGTGACCGTCCCAATGACTTGGATATAGTAATTATCCGGATTTGATATACAGCGGTTGCCGAAGTTATGAGGTACACCCATCCCGGGCAAGATACCGCACTGCAATATTTTCACTATTTACCTTGTACCTCATTTACTCGAAATCTGCTGTAAGATTGTAGTCGATACTGATAACTGATAACTGAAATGACAACCGTTGTAAAAACAGAAACCGCTAGACCAGTTACACCATTAGGTATTTTAGTAGAACAACTTGAAACAATTGTCAAGATGGCAGAAACTACAGAAATACCATCGGAACTAGCTGATGCTATTAAACAAGCTTATCAATTAGGAGCAGGTATTGATCCTTATTTAGAGGAAAATACTACTCAAGAGTCAACCGCCTTGGGAGCATTAGCAGAAAAGACTCGCCAAGAACCCTGGAATTTAAGATTTTCCAATAGCGAGACTGTACGTCAGCTAGAACAGGAAATGTTATCTGGACATATTGAGGGGCAAACTTTAAAAATGTTTGTCTATATGACTGGAGCAAAACGTATCCTGGAAATAGGAATGTTTACTGGATATTCAGCGTTGGCAATGGCGGAAGCTTTGCCAGAAGATGGGCGGATGGTTGCTTGTGAAGTCGATCAATATGTATCTGACTTTGCTAGAGCTTGTTTTGACAAGTCTCCTGATGGTAGTAAAATATCAATCGAAGTTGCTCCAGCTATAGAAACTATGAAAAAGTTGGCAGATGCAGGAGAATCTTTTGACTTAGTGTTTATTGATGCTGATAAAGGAGGGTATATAGAATATTTTAAAATGCTCTTGGATACAAATTTATTAGCAGCAAATGGATTTATTTGTGTTGATAATACTTTACTCCAAGGGCAACCTTATCTTCCTCCAGAAAAACGTACTCCTAATGGAGAAGCGATCGCTCAATTTAATAGTTTTGTAGCAAAAGACTCAAGGGTTGAAACAGTTTTACTACCTTTACGAGATGGATTAACTATTATTAGGCGAAAATAGTTATGATTCAGGGAATAGGGAACAGTTAGAAAAATATTTCCGCTGTCTAAGATTCATCATCAGTCTATGTCCTAACCAATTATTTCTTAGCTATAACATTAAGAAGTTGCTAAAAGTCGAAAACCTTTTATAAGTTCATTTTAACTTTTTGCCTTTTGCCCTGTCGATAGTAGTATAACTTCCTCAATATTCGGTAACATTGAAGAAATCCCCCTTCCGTCCGCCTTTATAGGGGGGAACCTCTAGTTTCCCCTCTTATAAAGAAGGGTGAGGTATGATTTTATCGAATATAAATAACTATGACCAAATGCTACTAACAATTTTTAAAAGCAAACTGCATCGACTTAAAGTAACCGAAGCACAATTATACTACGAGGGTTCAATTACTATTGATGAAGAACTACTGAAAACTGCCAATATCCTGGCTTATGAAAAAGTACAAGTAGTCAACGTCAACAATGGTTCACGGCTAGAAACTTACACTATTCCTGGAGAATGGGGCAGTCGTACTGTGTGCCTCAACGGTCCCGCTGCCCGGATGAATACCGTTGGCGATGAGATAATAGTCATTGCTTATGCGCAAATGACACCAGAAGAGGCACTTTTACATCGTCCCCAAGTTATTCTAGTGGATAAAAATAATAACCCAGTTTAGCTGAACTCAGAAGTCAGAAGTCAGAAGTCAGAAGTTAAATTCTTACTGTTTATTATCTATACAAAACTATTAACATGGCAGTAATATTATTTGTTCAAGGCCGTGCTTATGCACTATTCCAAAATCTCGGAACTCTTGGATTATTATTAATTCTTTTACCATTCAATTTATTGAAGGTAATACCTTCATTGGTATGGAATTTTATAAGTATACCATTTACCCAAAAAGTAGTAGCAGAAAATCCCAAAAATATCTTAATTACGGGAGCAAAAATGACAAAATCTTTGCAAATTGCCCGTTCATTTCATGCAGCAGGTCACAAAGCTTTTCTATTAGAAACAAATAAATATTGGTTATCAGGAAATAGATTTTCTAAAGCTGTTGCAGGTTTCTATACTGTACCCAATCCCCAAAAAGATTGGGATGGTTATTGTCAGGGATTATTAGAGATTGTCAAAAAAGAAAATATAGATTTATTTATTCCAGTATCTAGTCCGGCAGGCAGTTACTATGAATCTTTAGCAAAACCACTTTTATCTGAATATTGTGAAGTCTTGCACTTTGATGCTGAGATTACTCAAATGTTAGATAATAAGTTTACATTTATCGAAAAAGCTAAAAGTTTTGGTTTATCTGTACCTAAATCATTTTTAATTACAGACCCAGAACAAATTATCAATTTTGACTTTGTTGCTGATGGAAGTAAATATATTCTTAAAAGCATTCCTTACGACTCAGTGCGTCGTTTAGATATGACAAAATTGCCTATGAGTTCTCAATCAGAAATGGAAAAATTTGTTAAAAGTTTGCCTATTAGTGAAGAGAAACCTTGGATTATGCAAGAGTTTGTTAAAGGCAAAGAATATTGTACCCATAGCACTGTCAGAAAAGGGAAAATTAGACTGTATTGCTGTTGCGAATCATCAGAATTTCAAGTAAATTATGAGCATATTGATAATCCCAAAATTTATGATTGGGTAGAAAAATTTGTTAGAGAATTAGATATTACTGGGCAAATTTCTTTTGATTTTATTCAGACAGAAGATGGTCGAGTTTTTCCCATAGAATGTAATCCTAGGACTCACTCAGCAATTACAACTTTTCACGACCATCCAGGAGTAGCAGATGCTTATTTAAAAGATAGTCAAAATGATAATGAAACCCCAATATTACCACTGCCAAATAGTAAACCTACTTATTGGACTTACCATGAATTATGGAGACTGACAGGCATTAGATCATTAGAGCAATTCAAAGCTTGGATTAAAAGAATTAATCAAGGAACAGATGGTATTTTTCAAGTCAATGACCCCTTACCATTTTTGATGGTTCACCACTGGCAAATTCCTTTACTTTTATTAGGTAATTTGCAAAAATTAAAGGGGTGGATGAGAATCGACTTTAATATCGGGAAACTGGTAGAATTGGGAGGAGATTAAATAATTGATAATGGAGAATTGATAATTGATAATGAAAACTATCTCTAATTATCAATTATCCATTGAAAAGGAGAGTATTTAAACTTCTGTAGATTAATAATTAATTATTAACTAGACAGTGCAAAGTGCTTAGAATAACTATTGCTAGCTCAAGTCCTTAAAAAGTGCAAGCTTTTTATACCAAAAAGCTCAAAAAGTTAGGATTTTGTGCAGACAAGGGGGGATTTTACGGACAACGCTGACTCCTACCTCCTCTATAATTCCTATTTTTCCTGACTCCTAATCTTACCAAAAGACTTTATTCAGG
>JBCDJM010000066.1:0-28672 GCA_038747755.1 Cyanobacteria bacterium P01_H01_bin.35 | reverse complement strand
TGAATATATAAATAATTATACAGCATAGTTTTAACAACAGCAATTTTCTCTGGAAAAATTAAATGTGAAAAAAATTAGAGTAATGGGAAGGTTTATGTATTTGTGCAAATACAAATCAAAAATTCCTAAGTATTACTAAAGTCCAGGTATAATGCTATTTTCAAAAGATTTCAACACTTATCTCTAAGAGTATTCATTGTTGATAGAAACAGTCTTTAGTATCAGATAAAAATTTTGTTATTGACAAAATACACAAAAAAAAATATAGTAATTAGCCAAATTCTCAATTGTTAGCTAGGAATGTGACCAAAAAATCAGGTCTAACCTCACTTTATTAAGGGGATGAAAAGAATAAACTTCAGTATTTTAAGCCAGATGCTTTAGCTGTAGGTACTGATAACTGATAACTGATAACTGAAATGACGCCAGAGAATAGCCAGTCAAATAAATTAGGAATTATTACTAATTTTTTTCAATTTAATCAACTCCAAACTAATTTATACACAGAGATAATCGCAGGAATAACTACCTTTGTCACAATGGCATATATTTTAGTAGTAAATCCTGACATTTTATCCAAAGCAATTTTTTTGCAAAACTCCGGCGATCTATTTGGAGAATTGGTAATTGCTACAGCAATATCGGCAGCATTTGCAACTCTAATTATGGGAGTTTATGCAAATTACCCTTATGCTGTAGCACCAGGTATGGGGTTGAATGCTTATTTTGCTTTTTCAGTAGTTTTGAAGTTAGGAATTTCTTGGCAAGTTGCTTTAGCTGCTGTGTTTATAGAAGGCTTAATTTTTATTGGTTTAACTACTAGCAAAATTCGCACTAAAATTGTTAATAATATTCCTGAATGTATTAAACAAGCGACCATAGCAGGAATAGGTTTATTTATTGCTTATATAGGTCTAACAAGTAGCAAAATAATTGTCACTGATGCAGCTACAACTACCACTTTAGGTAATCTCAATCGACCAGAAAGTTTAGTAGCGATCGCTGGAATAATAATTACCTCAGCTTTTGTTGCTCGGCGGATGACTGGAGCATTACTATGGGGAATATTAGCAACAGCATTACTAGCCTGGATTTTAGGAATTGCACCTTTACCTCAAGGAATTGTCAGTTTACCGCAGTTACCAACACATTTATTTGGTCAAGCATTTATTGGTTTAGAAAATATAGTCAAAACTGATATTTGGGAGTTAATTACTATTATTTTTGTTTTAATATTTGTCGATTTATTTGACACCGTAGGTACTTTAACAGGACTAGGAATAAAAGCTGGATATTTTAATCAAACAAAAGAATCATTAAACTTAAATAAAGCATTTATGGCAGATGCGATCGGCACAACATTTGGGGCAATAATGGGTACTTCTACAGTCACAAGTTATATTGAATCTGCTGCAGGTATTTCTGAAGGAGGACGTAGTGGATTCACTGCTATTGTTGTCGGATTTTTCTTCATTTTATCTATCTTTTTTATCCCCTTATTATCAGCAATTCCTTCTTTGGCAACTGCACCTACTTTATTAATTGTTGGAGTATTAATGATGGCTAGTGTTCGTAATATTAATTGGGACAATCCAGCAGAATCTATTTCAGCATTTTTAACAATTATAATTATGCCTTTAAGTTATTCTATAGCCGATGGATTAGCTATGGGTTTAATTACTTATCCTATTCTGAAAAGTTTTCAAGGTAAATTCCATGAAACTACTCTTTTTATGTGGATATTAACAGTGATTTTTGTCTTAAAGTTTTTGCTTTTAGGCAGATAAAAAATTGGATCAAAAAATACTGTAAGTATGTAGCTATTCGCATTCAGCAATTAGCTTTTTTTTGTGAAGATATTAAACAGATTCACCAATAAATAATTGATAATTAATCAATCCGGTTGAAAGCTTATTCTAATAATGGATAATGGATAGTTAAGGTTTTCATATCTGCTTTAAACCCTTCCATAACCACAATACGAGAGAGTGGCTAATATAACTTTATAACAATAACACCAGAGGTAATATAAATGAATGTAGCTGATTTGAAAATAGGACAAATAGCAATAATCGATCGAGTTCTAAACCTTGATGGAGAAGAAGGAATTATTCAGAGACTAGCAGCAATGGGAATAGTTTCTGATAAACCAGTAAAAGTATTACGAAAAGCTCAATTTAATGGACCTTTACACATTCGAGTTGGAGCAACCACAGAAATAGCTATCCGAGCTCACGAAGCACAAATGATTGTTATTAAAACAGATAGGGATGATGAGATAAATTTCTATCAAGGTTCTCAAATGATACCTAACTCTTTAATAGAGTTAATGGAACAAGTTAAAACTATATCATTACTGATATTAATTTCGATTATTCTATTAGTTATTATTCAGGTTTATCAACTTCTAAATAATGGTAATATCTATCAAGCTAATTGACAAAAAAAGACTACTAATATTGTTGCTAATTCAACTTTATAATTAACCGAAAAGAAAACATTAAAGACAGTAGTTGTAGACAAAGTTACACCAATAATAGCTACAGCAAATAACTAATCTACTTCCCATGAAACGACAGCTAAAGCTACTATTTAAAATGTAGAGTCAATTGGTCAAAAAATTACCGACGAACAAGAAATCGCTAGGTTACAATAAAAGCTCTATACCAATATTGATAACAACTGGAAAAAACCAGTCAAACAGACTGCAATTTATCTAGTTAAAGTAGATAGAAATGGAACTATCCTTTCTTATGAAGCGTTTAATGAAATAGCAAAAAATCATTTGAGCAGCACACCACTGTCAAATTTAGTTAAGCCTAATAATCTTATTAATCAAGCAGGATGGGCTGAGTTTGCTATCTTACTTTATGAAGATGGTAATCTAGAGATAGAACCAAAGTAATTTTCATTAATGGATAATGGATAATGGATAATGGATAATTGATAATTACCTCAAGAAAAACCGTAACGGAATTGAATATAAGGAAATATTCTAGCATTTTTTTCCTTAAAAAAGTAGCTTTTAACCAAGATATTTAATTAATAATTATTCATTATTCTGTCAATGATTTGTGAAACAAAACTGTAGGGGTTTGGTCTCCAAACCTAAGTAACAATGGGTTTGGAGACCAAACCCCTACCATAGTAGGAAATACTAATAACTAATAACTAATAACTAAAATGACTTGTCATAATAATACAGCAACAATATCTAAATCATCTACTAATGCAACAAAAAGAGTTGCATTAATAGGAATGCCAAATACTGGAAAATCCACATTTTTTAATCAAATTACTGGAGTTTCTGCTCATGTAGGAAATTGGCCGGGAATAACAGTCGATATCTTACAAGCTGAGGTGAAAATAAATAATGAAACAACACAATTTGTAGACTTACCAGGAGTTTATAATCTCAACGGTTTTTCCGAAGATGAAAAAGTCGTTCAAAGATTTCTAGAAAATAATCCTGTTGATTTAGTAATAGTAGTTATTAATGCCTCACAAATTGACCGTCAAATTCTGCTGCCAATGCAGATCAAAGCCTTTGGTTTACCAGCAGTTGTAATGCTAAATATGTCAGATGAAGCTAAAAAATATGGAATTAAAATAGACACAGAAGAATTATCTCAACGTTTGGAAATGCCAGTGTTTCTCATAAGTGCTAAATATGGCAAAGGCTATATGAACGCATATATGGCAATTTCCGAAGAGTTAAAAGAGAGTCAAAATTCAACAAAATTAGATATCTTAAAAGCAGAGGAAAATATTTCTGTTAATGAAATAGATGCTGTCTTAAATGAAGCTGTGATTATGCCTTCCGAAATGGCAAAAAATTTCACAGCTCAAGTTGATAAAATTGTGCTTCATCCTGTCTGGGGTTTACCCCTATTTTTCCTCGGAATGTTTCTAGTTTTTTGGGCAGTTTGGAATATCGCACTTCCTTCAATAGACCTGCTAGAAATTGTGGTTGAATGGGTACAATCATTAATTGTTGAACCTATAGTTCAAATTTTTCCGCCACTACTTCAAGACTTTCTAATTAATGGGGTTTGGGCAGGGGTAACTACAGTCGCTTCTTTTGTGCCTTTAATTATAGTATTTTTTATAATTATGGCAGTGCTAGAAGATAGTGGATATCTATCACGTTCCGCCTATTTAATGGATGCTTTAATGGCAAAATTGGGTTTAGATGGACGTAGTTTTGTACTTCATATAATGGGGTTTGGTTGTAATGTTCCAGCATTAATGGGAACCAGGGTAATGCGTTCCCGTGCTTTACGACTATTAACCATGTTAATTATTCCTTTTGGTTTATGTTCGGCACGACTTCAAGTATTTGTATTTATCATTGCGGCAGTATTTCCGAATGGCAATGGATCGATAGTTTTATTCTCTCTATATATCCTCAGTTTTCTGGTTGCTATTATCACCGCAGCATTATTTCAAGGAATATATAAGAATGAGGAACCTTTCGTTTTAGAACTACCTCCTTATCGTTTACCTACATTAAAACAAATTTTACTGAGAAGTTGGGGAGAAGTCAGAGAATTTTTAGCTAGAGCATCTGGGTTTATTACTGCTGGTTGTATTGCAGTTTGGGTACTCACAAGTTTACCTCCAGGGGCAACAGGATTAGATACAATTGGCGGTCAAATTGGTCAATTTATGAGTCCTATTATGGAGCCTATTGGCATCAATCCTTATTTAACATTATCCCTATTTTTTGGCTTCATTGCTAAGGAAATTGTTATCGGTTCTTTAGCAGTTATTTACAGCATGAGCGAACAAAATGTTAGTAGCAATATTGCTGAGACAGTTACTTTTATTCAAGGATATAGTTTCTGCATTTTTTGTTTACTTTATACCCCCTGTTTATCTACTTTAGCTACTTTAGTTAAAGAGGCAAAATCATGGAAATTTTCCCTACTTTCTTTGGTATTTCCATTAGTTTTAGCTTGGGTTGCTAGTTTCATTTTCTATCAAGGAGCTTTAGCTTTAGGTTTCTGAAATAAGGGTCATTTCAGTTAGCCTCCTCTGGAGGAACTGCGTTAACAGTTATCAGTGAACCTTCGACTAAAGTCGGAGGCTTGAAATACTGAGTTAAATATTTTTTCATCCCCTTAAAAGGGTAGGCTTTGTACCTGTTAAAAGGGTAGGCTTTGTACCTGATTTTTGGTAAGGAAGAAGGAAGAAGGAAGAAGATTTAAAAGCTGGAAAAACTTAAATGTCCTGTAAACGATACTAGCGGATATGATATAATTAGGGCTTGCTGATTAAATCTAAAAGCATTTACAGATAAAGATTTTAGCCGATAATGGTCTTTTAAAAGTACAAGCTTTTTGCTCCTTAAAGCTGAAAAATTTAGGATGAAAGGGTTGCATAAGGCAGAAAAATCAAGGGATAATTCTTTCTCCTGCCTCCTCTAAACTTCTTACTCCTCCAGTATCGAGTCTCCTGTCTCCTGACTCCTAGCCTCACCCATAAGACTTTTTCAGCAAGCCCTAATTATTAAAAACCTTGTGGCATCCCAAGGTTTATTTTTTTCTCAAATTAGAAGAATAGCAAGAGAAAAATAGATTAACTATAGGTAAGCGTTTAGCTTTTTAGAAGAATAGCAACATAAAAATAGATTAGATAAAATCCGGTAGTATCCGTAAAATTATGGTTTGTAGCTGATATCATGTCCGCTGGTATCGGAGCGTGTAAAAGTTGGGGAAATATTTACCTTATGTAAGGTTTTTCCTTTACTTCTTTCTTCTTTCTTCTTCCTTCTCTCCTAGATAACTAAAGCCTTCTTCCTTACCTTCTCACTTGCAATACCGATGCTACCAGACATGATATGAGAAACCTCTTGAGCGTAATTAATTTTCTCAGGTTTTGTTTTTTCTCATTCCTTAATTATTAATTATTCCGTAAATCTCTTGTTGATTCGCAACAGGAAAATTTTAACTTTTGTAGAGCTATATTAAATTTAGTATTAAAACTTGAAATTATACCCAAAATATAATATAATGTATCAAAAAATATAATAACAATAAATTAACAAGTAATGATGATGAATTTATCGGATTTAAAAACAGGGCAAATAGCAATAGTTGATCGAATTATCAGCAGTGATGATACAACAGGAATTTTTCAGAGACTAGAAGAAAAGGGAATAGTTTCTAATAAAACCGTTCAAGTCTTGCGGGAAGCTAAATTTTCTAGTCCTTTGTATATTAGAGTCGGTTCCAGCAAAGAAATAACTATCCAACCCCAGGAAGCTAAAATGATAATGGTTAAAACAGATATTTCAGCTAAAGATATGACTCCCGACAATAGAACAGAATTAACAGAACAAGTTAAAACAGCATCATTAGTTTCATTAACTACGATTATTTTAGTTGTTATTGCTGGATTTTATCGCATCCTGATTACTGGAGATATCCATCAAGGAAATCAAGCCAAAGTAGTGACTAATGTTGTTTACAACTCAAATTCAACAGGAACAAAAAATCAAACATTAGAGACAATAGATAAAAGTAAAGTTCAACCAACAAAGGTCGCAAGTATTGAGACAGTAAATAAGAAATATGACTACCCAGAAAAGGTCGCTAAAACAACTAATCAAAATCCTAACAATCATTTAAGGGCAACAACTCATTCTCCACCCCAAAATGTAGAACAAAAACCTAAAAAGATTACCAATAAAACAGAGTTATTAGAATTAAAACAAAAACTATACAATACTATAGATAAAACCTGGAAAACTCCTATAAATGTAACTTCGATATACCAAGTTAAAGTAGATAAAAATGGAGCGATCGCTACTTACGAACCTTTGAATCAAATAGCAACAGATAATCTCGAAAAGACACCTATTCCAAGTCTAGTTAATTCTGACCCTACTACTAAAAAAGAATCACTTCAAACAGAGTGGGCTGAGTTTACAATTTTATTTTATAATAATGGTACTTTAGAGGTACAACCAAAGTAATTTAACTTTTCTAACTCTCATTTCACTACAGGTTTTCTGTCTAGCAGTTTCTTGTAGGAAAAAAAGAATATATCTTAGCTAAGTAGGTGTTTTTTCAGTAAATTCCTACTTATATTTCTAAGTTTACTAATACAAACCCTCAATAAAATATTACACTATTATAGTGCTTAACTCAACGTTAAATATTGCAAGTTTATTATAACCTAATTCTCTATACAAAAAAGATAAAAAAATCAAAGATTGAGATAAAATCAGACTATTTGTATGATGAGATACTGTAGTTATAATAATACCTAAATAACTTAAAATAATTACTGAACTATATTGCAGAATTATCTAAAATAATAAATATGAATCAGGTAAAATGTTTAGGTAAAGTATATTTAGTAGGAGCAGGACCGGGAGACCCCGGACTAATAACACTCAAAGGTAAAGTACTATTAGAACAAGCTGATGTTGTTATCTATGATGCTCTTGTCAGCCCTCCTATTCTAACAATGATTAACCCAAATGCTGAGAAAATTAATGCAGGCAAACGTCGCGGTCGCCACTCCCTAGAACAAACACAAACAACTCAATTACTAATTGAAAAAGCCAAAACTCATGCAATAGTAGTACGTTTAAAAGGAGGCGACCCCTTTGTATTTGGTCGCGGTGGAGAAGAGATACAAGACTTAATGGAAGCGGGAGTACCCGTCGAAGTTGTTCCTGGTGTCACCTCTGGTATCGCTGCACCTGCTTATGCTGGTATTCCCCTAACCCACAGAAACTATAGTTCCTCAGTTACCTTTGTCACAGGTCACGAAGCAGCAGGTAAATATCGACCAGAAGTAAATTGGCAAGCGATCGCCCATGGTTCAGAAACAATAGTAATTTATATGGGGGTTCATAACTTACATAATATTATTAGAGAATTTACCATCGCCGGACGTTCCCCAGAAACACCCATCGCTTTAATTCAGTGGGGAACTCGACCAGAACAAAAAGAATTAATTGGTACTCTGGAAAATATTGTAGAACAAATTGAAGCAACTGGGTTTGAAGCTCCAGCTATTGCCGTTATTGGGAATGTAGTTAATTTTAGGGAGGAGGGAGTAGGGAATAGGGAATAGGGAATAGGGAGTGTGGGAAGTGTGGGAAGTGTGGGAAGTGTGGGGAGTGTGGGGAGTGTGGGAAGCAATAAGCGTAGGTTGGGTTGAGGAAGTGCGATTCGTTTGGCTTAACGAGATCTTATGTAAGTTAGGTCAGTCCCAAAAACTAGGGATAACTAAGCGTAGTCATGCAGGTTGAATTCCTGCCCTCTCGGATGCAGAGTGACTCTCAAGCTCAGGTTTCCAAGGTTAACAACTTGGACTCTCGGTGCATGGGCTTAAAGCTGTAAAACTAGAAGGTTTAATCTGGTTATCCCAGCCAAGGAAGTTGCATAAGGCTAACGCAGAGTGAATCTAGTAATACCGTTCGTCACCCAAGATAGGTGAAATTAAACCTGGTACACCTTACCCAAAACAGGATGCCTATCACAACTGGTAATGTAGTTCCTCGGCATTACCGCATCTAGTTACAGGCCGGACGAGACTAGGAGCCTAAGTGCAACACGAAATGATACTAGGGAACGAAGTAACCCCTTAAGACTCTCAGTCCTCGACCACTGAGTAGGAAAAGTTTAACCAATGTCTTGAACGGGCTAAGGAAACCCCTGCGAAGCAAGCCTGGAGTAATTTCTAGGATGTGCAGACGTGGGGAGGTAACAAGGTTGGCGGGAAACAGAAACTGAACAAGGCAAAATTTAGCGCCCAAGGTGTGAAGTGGAAGCCGTGCCCACTATAAACAAGAAGTCGATGGCCTGCGGGTCAGAATGCACCTGCGCCTCTATGTCAAACCCTAGAACCCTTGAAATAAAGGTGGGCAGAAGGGAGTATGCGTACCTAACCTGGAAATCCTTGTTATTAGGAGCCGTTGAAACATGAAACTCTCATGTACGGTTTTGTAGTAGAGGTGAGAGATAGCGATATCTCCATCGACTACATCCCGAAACCCAACAATAATAGGGACTAGGGAGTGTCGGAAGTGTGGAAAGTGTGGGAAGTGCAATAAGGGTAGGTTTGTTTTAGGAAGGTAGCTTGCTTCTCAGCAGGAGTAACCTAACAATAATAAGGTTTTGTTGGGTTTCCTACGTCAACCCAACCTAGATTTTTACTACATTTTTACTTGAAATAATACCTCATCTCTACAACAAAACACCTTTTTTCAAAGTATATGAATAAATCTTCACTCGCCAAAAATCATCTAGTAGCACTTATTCTTGCAGGTGGAAAAAGTTCCCGCATGGGTGAAGATAAAGCCTTAATTCCTTGGCAAAATATACCTATGTTAAAAAGGGTTTATCAGGTAGCAAATAAATGTACAGAAAAAGTTTATATTATTACTCCCTGGCCGGACAAATATCAGCCAATTTTACCTACAGAATGTGAATGGTTAACTGAATTAAAAACTGAAGGTCCTTTAGTTGCTTTTACTCAGGGATTAGCTCAAATTAACAGTGATTGGATTTTATTATTAGGATGCGATTTACCTCTGTTGAACTCAGATATTATTCAAACTTGGGTAACTCAATTAAACCAAATTTCTCCAGAAATTTTAGCTTTAGTTCCTCAAAAATATCAAAGGTGGGAACCTTTATGTGGTTTCTATCGGCAAGAGATAAAAATAGAGTTAGAAAAAATTATTGACCGGGGTAAAAACTCCTTTAAAAAATTACTTGCTCAAATTTCAGTTAAACCATTATCTATTGATTCTGAGACAGAAAAAATGTTGTTTAACTGTAATACTCCCTTAGACTTAGAGATTGAAAAAAAAGGGAATAATATAGAATAAGACTGAAAAGTGGTCATTGCGACGATAGGAAGCAATCTCAGGGTTTTAGGAGATTGCTATCCGTTCCGGAATGCTCCGCAAACCTTCCACGCAGTGACCGTCGCAATGACTTACAATAACTAAAACCCTGTAGGGGCAATTCGCGTTTGCGGAGCATTCCGTTAGGGAATAGCCCCTACAGTGGTCTATTGAAATAAAAACTACTGTATGAATTCTAAATTCTAAATTCGTCTATAATTCCTGTTTTAAAGCTTCTATTACTCTTTCATATTCACCATCAACTTGTAATAACAAATCCGTTCCTTCTGTCATTAGATCAGAACCTGATAAATTCATTAATTCCTCACATAAATTAGCAAGATTTCTCGCTCCGATATTAGCACTACTAGCTCCTAAACTTTCGGCTGCAAGTTTTAAATCTTCAGTAGAATTTATCGCAATTGCGTTTAAAATTAGTTCCATCTGATCGGGAGAATTTTTTAGATAATATTCAATCATTTTACTGTTGCGAATAGAATCTAAAATAGTTAAATCTAAAACAGAATTATCTTGAACTTTATCCTCAATAGTATCAATAAACTCACTACTACTATCAAAAGTTTCTTGAGGAATTGAATAATCAATATTGTTACTAGATTTAAAATTAATTAATCCCTGTTTAAATTGTTCATACTCAACTTCTAGCAAAGGAAAAATTTCTGCTGCTCCCACAGTAGTATTTGCACTTCCTAAATTTTCCAGTTGATTACATATCTTCCCCAAAGTAACTCCTCCCAGATTAGCACTACTAGAACGTAGAACATGACCAGCCTTTAGTAATTCATTAGCATCATCAGCTACAATTGCCTCTCGAATTGCTGTTAATCTACTAGGAGAAAAATTGAAATAATCATTAATAATTTCACCTAAAAGTTCCTTGCCTCCCATACTTATAATTGACTCTAACATTGTCACATCTAGTATTGATTTAGTCTGAATTTGAGAATCATTTTTAATATTATTACTAAAGTTTTGATTAGTCTTTGTCTCATTAATATTTTTCCATGTTGTTATATCTATATCAATTCTGTGAACTTGCTCTAGTGCTTTGACTAACTGAGGAACCTTCATCGGTTTACTGATAAAATCATTCATGCCAACTTCCAAACATTTATCCCGCTCTTCTGATGTAGCATTACCAGCAATAGCAATAATATATGGGCATAATTCAAGAGACCATTGCTGACGAATTATACGAGTAGCTTCCAACCCATCCATTTCTGGCATTTCCACATCCATTAATACCAGATCATAAGGCTGACGTTGCAAAGCTTCTAAAACTTCTATGCCATTTGCTGCCACATCTGCTTGGTGTCCTAACTGCTTTAGCTGTAGCAGGACAACCTTTTGATTAACTACATTATCTTCTGCCAACAATATTCGGAGGTTTTCTCCTGAGTTAACTTCAGTATCTGGGGTAGTAGGTAACTTTTCCATATCAGTTTTTTCTCCTGTAAAAATCTTAATTAAAGTTTGATAAAGTACAGATACTCTAATTGGTTTATTAATAACTACAGCAAAATTAATATCTTGACATTTTTCTGGCAAGTTATATTCTTTCAAATTAGCCAAAAGCACCAAAGGTAAATCCTGAACTGAAGTCTGTTCGCGAATTGTTTTCCCTAGGGTACAGTCATCCATTTCAGGCATTGACTTATCCAAAATTACTAAATCAAATTTTATGCCTTGATTAATTAAATCAATAGCTTTCGCACCAGACTCAACTGCCCAAGTTAACATTCCCCAAGACTCCCCTTGTGTAGTCAGCATTTGTCGGTTAGTTGCATTATCATCTACTATGAGTAATCGTTTTTCCGCTAAATATTGCTTTGCCTCTTCATTAATATCCGTTCTTTGTGGAACAGATGGAGTAAGCATTGAAAAGTAGAAAGTTGAACCTCGGCCCAATTCACTCTCAACCCAAATTTTACCCTCCATCAATTCAGCTAACTGTTGGCTAATTGCCAAACCTAGACCTGAACCACCATAACTACGAGTAATTGAAGAATCAACCTGAGTAAAAGACTGAAACAAACTATCTATATTCTCTGGAGCAATACCAATACCAGTATCTTGCACCACAAATTGAATTTCATAAATATCATTATTACTAATTTGCTCCACCAAAGATGCTTGCACGCGAACTGTTACCTCTCCAGCATGAGTAAATTTAATGGCATTACTGAGTAAATTTACCAGAACTTGTCGTATACGACCAACATCTCCAATTATCTTCTGGGGTGTCTGAGGTTCGAGCGCATAAGCTAACTCTATATTTTTCTCCTGCGCTCTTGGAGCTAAAAGACTCAAGCTTTCCTCAATACATTGTTGTAAATCAAAAGTTTGTTTTTCTAACTCTAATCTTTGAGAATTAACTTTTGAGAAGTCAAGGATATCATTAATAAGAGTCAATAAATCATTCCCACTTGTGCGAACAGTTTCCACAAGATCTCTTTGCTTAGGTTGTAATTCTGTATTTATAAGCAAACCAGTCATACCAATAATAGCATTCATGGGAGTCCGCAGCTCGTGACTCATTGTGGAAATAAATTCACTTTTGGCTTTAGCTGCTGCTTCTGCTGCTTTTTTCGCATCCTCCAAAGCACGATTTTTCACCATTAACTCTTGTTGTCCCTTCACTTCTTGCTCTAAAAGATGACCATGAGCGATCGCTATACCCACTTGTTCTGCTATTGTTTCTAATAATTCAATTTCTTCTGTTGTCCATTCACGGAAAGAGTCACACTGATGTAATGCTATTATACCATTAATTTTTCCTTGATAAGAGGTTCGCACTGCCAACATAGATTTGAGATTCATCTGGCGAGATACATCTAGCAATGGTCCAGTAGACATATTTGGAGTAGATATTGGTTGGTCTTGAGATAAAACTTCCTCAGCGTCGGGATTACCTATAACTGGAAGCTTTGAGTTTAGTTGTAATGGAGACTTATGTCCTGATTCAGAATACTCGGTAACAAATAATAGTTCTGGTATGGGTTCGGCAATATACTTAAAAATAATACAGCGATTTACTTTAAAAGCAATACCTATTTGGTTAACCGTTGTTTGAAAAACTGTTTTAACATCTAAACTCTGACGAATTTCTTGGGTAATTTTCCTCAATAAATTAGTGCGTTTCAGTTCTTTTTCTAGACTGATTTCATATTGCTGACGTTCAATTTCATTGCCTACCCACTGAGCCATCAGTTTGATAATTTGGCGATCGCTATCTTTAAATGGTTTAGTACGTTTACTGAAACTGGTAAAACACAGAGAACCATAAGGCTTTTTTCCTACTATTACAGAAGTACCTATATATGCTTCTAAAGGAAAAGCATTATAAGCTTCATGTTCAGACCATTTCGAGTTCTGAGCAGATTCAAAACATACCAGTTTTCCTGAACGAAAAGTTTCACTACAAAAAGTTTTATCTAAATCAAACTCATCTCCAGATTTAACTTTAACATCAAGTGTTTTAGACTTTTGCACAGCAATGACTTTATAGCAATCGCAATCAATACTACTGAGAAAACCCAGTTGAAACTCAAAATATTTTCTTCCCAACGCCAGCATACCTTGCATTCTTTGGTCAAAATTCAGGTTAGGTGCAGAAGCTACATTGTATAAGGTACGAATAGCAGATTCTCCTGCTCGCTTTTCTCGTTCTATTTCTTTCTGCTTTCTAATATCTCGAACAAAGGCACAGTTGTACTCTTTACCATTAAATTCCAGATAATTTGCACTTATCTCTACTGGAATAATCTCACCTTCCTTATTTTTCTGAGCGCCTTCCCATCTCAAAAAACCTTTTTGTTTGAGTTCTTGCCAATGTTGCCTCCATCTTTCCTGAGATGAAAATATAGCATCAGTATCCCAAACACTCATTTTGAGAAGTTCTGACTGAGAATAACCTAGAGTCTGACAAGCAGTTTCATTTACATAGAAAAATTTAGCATCAGGACCCATAAAATAAACTGCATCGACAGCTCTATCTATAGAAAACTGATTTAGTTTTAAAGCTTCCTCAGCCTGTTTGCCTTGAGTAATATTGTTAAGAATGCCAGATAGCCCAATAATTGTCCCATTTTCATCTCGTATGAGGTTGGCTAAAACTTCCATCCAACATATTTCTTTACCTTTAGTAAGAAACAGTATTTCATAGTTGTCATCAAATTCTATACCTTGGATGAAAACTTGAAATTTATCCAGAGTATCTTGGCGGTTTTCTGGATGAACATACTCAATAAAGCTTTGTCCCAGAGTTTCTTCTACTGTAAACCCAGTCATTTTCTCCCAGGCAGGATTGAGAAATGTCCATATCCCCGTATTATCTGTTTGGAAAATCACCTCTTGAATATTTTCCATTACAGAGTGATATTTATCTTCCTGTTTTCCCAGAGCAATTTCTACTTGTTCCCGTTCTATTATTTGCTGTCTTAAATTTACTAAAGTCTCTTGAATTTGGGTAGCTATTTGATTTAGACTGAGGTGAATAATACCCATTTCATCATTGCTTTTAATATCAGAGTTTTGGTCTAATTCTCCTTCTGCTAGTCCTTGGACTACCTTGGTTAATTTTTGTAATGGAATACCTACCTCTCGATGAAATATCATTATTATGATTAAGACTGAAATTCCACCGACCAGGAGAGAAATACTTAGTGTTTGAACAGCATCTTTGAATAATTCTGTTTTAATTTTTTCTACTGAAACTCCTACTCTTAATTCTCCAATATACTTACCATTGTTAATAATTTGAGAGCTAACTTCCCGTATATTATCTTTTGTTTTAATCTGATTAATAATTTGGATATTACTGTTATTTATTAAATTATTTTTTTCAATAAAGCTAGCGATTTCTGGATTTGCTAAATCAATATGACCTTTGAGCAGATTTCCTTCGGAATTAACAATAGCAGAGTAAATAATATCCTGGTCAAGAACAGTTTTTTTCATCAATATTTCTAGGGTGGGGGAGTCGGGTTTTACGATTTCTTCCCCAGTAACAGCAATTAACAACTCAAGTTCATCCTTACCTTTTTCCTCAATTTTCTGTACTTGCCATTGCCAGTTGTGTTTGATTAAGACTAATTCTGTTATTAAGTTAATACTGACTAATATCAGACTTGTTATTCCTAAATAACGAACTGCAATACTATTAAACCAGTTATTTCTGAGAGATTTTGGATGAGGCATCATTCTTTAAATTAATTAAGCGGGATTTAAAAAATAACAAGATATTTCTTGCAGAAGTCAGGTAATAGGGAGATTAAATGGTTGTTTTTATCCCACATTCCGCACTTCAATTTGTAGTATCAAAATTAGCAGGATAAAGCTGTGGTTGGGTAAGTATTTATATTCTATTAATATCTCTAATTTAACTTCCTCCTGAGTCAAATTATCCGGAAATAAGCATAAATACTTATTTAATAGTTCACGACTATGACTTTCTCCTGAGCCCTGACTCCTAGCTCCGTAATACATTTTGTCCTGCGGAATGTAAGTTTTATCTCTGTAATTAATTTAATTAAAAATTTTACAAAAGGTCTAAGGAAAGCAAAAGTAGGGAAAATTGGATGGGATACTTTGACCGAATAATTAAGGTATAAAACCTCTCCTTTAAAGGAGAAACAATGAATTTATTTTCCTTTGATTCAATCCTCTTCCTTTTAGGGAGAAGTAATTATCAATTATCAATTATTGAAGAAGTAACTCCACCTCTACAAACCTATAATCAAAAAGATAATTATCAATTTTAGCCGAATGCTATGCCAACAGATTTTTAATATATTAACTCTCACTTAATTTTATTTATACTACCTACATTTTTAACTAAAAATTAATGTTATTAAGATTTAATTAAATTAAGCTGGGGATGGAGCACAATATGATATATGATTTTAATCCGCTGAACCTATAAAAATTTACAGCGCTTTTCAAATTGATGAACCACATCATCATAATCAAAACCTTTTCAGGAATGGTAGGCAAACGGAGGTACTGATAACTGAAACAACCCTACCTGACTAAGGGAGTAAACCGAACAGCAGAAATAACTTAAACTAAGAAAAAGTAAACATTCATAGTAATTCATTTTCTATGCCTCTATTAACTGAAAGAACATTAGAAGTTGGACAAAAACTAGAAGGCTTTGAAGTAAAAGCCATTACTGACCTAAAACAACAGCAGATGGTAGCATATCAGCTAGAACATCTCAAAACAGGGGCAAAACTTCTACACCTATATTCAGAAGATGCCGAAAATCTATTTTCAATTAGTTTTCCCACTCCCCCTCCAAATAGTACAGGAGTACCCCACATCCTCGAACATTCTGTACTAGCAGGTTCAGAAAAATATCCTGTACGGGAACCATTTTTTGAAATGATAAAAATGAGTCCGGCAACCTTTATTAATGCTATGACTGGACCTGACTGTACCTATTATCCAGTCTCCAGTAAAGTTAAACAAGACTTGTTCAATTTGGCAGAAGTATACTTTGACGCTGTATTCCATCCGCTGTTGACCGAAAATACATTTAAACGGGAAGGACACCACCTAGCTCCTGCTGATCCGGAAAACCCAACAGGAAAATTAAAGTTTAGTGGGGTAGTTTACAACGAAATGAAGGGAGCTTTTTCTGATCCTGAACAAAGGTTAGAAAGTATTGCTAACCAGAGTCTATTTCCTGATAACATTTATGGTTTGGAATTCGGAGGCAACCCCAAGAATATTCCTGAACTTACTTACGAAGATTTCCGTGAGTTTCATGCCAACTATTATCATCCTAGTAATGCTTACTTTGTTTTCTACGGCAATATTCCCACACCGGAATATCTCAACTTTTTAACCCAAAAATTAGAAGTTTTTGAAAGACGGGAACCCAATATCAATATCAATTCTCAATCTCGTTGGAGCGAACCTCAGTTTAAACAAGAATCTTATCCTATTAGTGCGGCAGACGAAACAACAGAGAAAACTTACATAATGATGAAATGGTTGGTGGGAGATAGCACCAACTCTGAAGAATGGGTTACTTTAGATATTCTCAGTCGTATTTTGTTGGGAAATGAAGCAGCACCGTTAAAAAAAGCAATCGTTGAATCTCAAATTGGTCAAGACTTACTCAGTTCAGGGGTTGATTCTGTAGGTAAGGAAACTACTTTCAATGTGGGTATTCAAGGCAGCGAACCTGATCGGAGTGAGGCATTTAGTCAGTTAGTTGTCAATACCTTAGAAACAATTGCTGAAGCAGAAATTGAACCTAGTATGGTTGAGGCAGCATTTCAACAAGCAACTTACCAACATCAAGAAATTGCTCGGATGTATCCTTTGCGGATGTTGTTTCGGGTGATGCAAACCTGGATTTATGGTGACGATCCATTAGCACTTTTACATATTGGCGATCGCCTCGCTGAATGTAAACAACGTTATGCTGAAAACCCTAACTATTTCAACGATTTTATCCGGGAAAAACTACTCAACAACCCCCACCGTTTGACATTGGTATTAAAACCAGACCAAGAATGGCAATCTAATTATGACCAAGCAGTAGTAGAACAAGTCGAACAGCTTCGTTCTCAATTAACCCCAGAACAATTAGAGCGCATAGCTACTGAAGCAGAAGAATTGGAACAGGAGTCAGGAACTCCCAATGCTCCCGAAGCAGTAGCTAAACTTCCCCAACTACAAGTAGGCGACTTACCGGAAAAACCAGAACATATTCCCACTGATGTCGAAGAACTTGATGGTGGAGTGACACTATTACGAAATCATGTGTTGGCAAATGGAGTAAATTATTTACAACTAGATTTCAGTTTGCGAGGGTTCCCGGAAGATTTATGGTTGTATGTACCCACTTATATAGATGCACTGCGAAAATTAGGTGCGGGAGAAATGAACTACGAACAGGTTGCTCGCGGTATTGCTTCTTCTACTGGCGGCATTAATTTTCAATGTCAGTTGCGGACTTATGCTCAAGATGCTTATCGCCCTGTGTATGGACTTCGCGTCACCATGAAAACACTGAATGAACAGATTGAGCCAGCATTAGAGTTGTTGCGCAACATGATTTTTGCTGTTAATCCTCGCGATACAGCTCGACTACGGGAGGTAATGACTCAATCTCTTGCTCAAGAGAGTTCCGATTTGATTTATAACGGCATTTCCACAGCTATGTTGCGAGCAGGTGCTGGTATGACCAAAGAAGCTAGTATTAGCGAGATTATTAACGGTTTGCCTCAACTGGAGTTGCTGAATAAAGTATGCGATCGCTTTGATGAGCATGGGGCAAATATGATGACCCAGATTGAAACTATCCGAGATTTTGTCGCGAATCAACCTTTGAATGCTAGTTTTACAGGTTCAGATAGTGCTTATGAGGTAGTTAAGAAAACCCTCTCAGAGTGGGGTATCCAACAACAGCAAAAAGAAGGAGACATTTTTGGTAGTCGCTTTGAACCAATTTACAATATCCGGGAAGGTTTAGCAGGTCCGGTACAGGTAGCTTATTGCGTTCAGACAATGCCAGCACCTCACTTCAGCGATCCAAGATCGCCACTTTTAAGATTAGGCGCTCATTTATTAGGTTTGGGTTATCTATTCACAGAAATTCGTCTCAAGGGTAATGCTTATGGTGCCGGATGTCGTTACAGTGGTTTAGGAAAAACTGTTTCTCTATATTCATACCGCGATCCCCATGTTAGTCGTACTCTTGATGTGTTTGCTGGTTTGATAGATTATCTCAAGAATGTAGATTGGACTCAAACTGATGTTGACCGTGCTATTATTGCTACAACTCAGGATGATTCTCCAGTATTGCGTCCAGAGACAGCAACTGGTTTAGCTTTGGAACGTCATCTAACAGCGCTAACTGCTGAAGTTAGGGAGGAACGTTATGAGCGATCGCTGAAAGCTACAGTAGGGGATGTGAAACAAACTTTATTGGATGTCTTTACTGCGGGGATGGAACGTAATAATGTTTGCGTGATGTCTTCTCGCGAGAAATTGGAAGAAGCAAACTCGTTGCAAATTTCTGATATTATGTAATATCATGTCCGATTAAATAATCATTATTAGAGCTGCGTAGTTGAGCTTGAGCAAAAAGATACATATTTTATGGGCTGAAGCTCAACTACAAACAAAAAATATTATCCCGATATTATATTAGAGTTGGCGCTAAATAGAGGCAAAAAATCCGTCAAAATCAAATATTAAATTGTAAAAATTTTCTAAAGTTTTATTAGATGCTTGACAAAGTGAATCAATCTATAAAGAAGTTAAAGCAAAAAATCACAGGACTGAAATATGAGTAGTGGTAAAAGTCTTCAGCCAACAAAATATGCCGAACATAAGTATAACATTACTGCACCAGTTGATTTTGATGTAGCAGTGAAGTACGGTGGTGCATTAATGGCGATCGCTGGTGCCGATGGTGAGTTAGCAGAAAAAGAATTTCAATGGTATGTTGATGAACAACAACTATTAACAGTGGATTCTCAAGAATACATTGAAACGCTCCGTAAATTCGATTGGAAAAATGCAAACATAGAAGAGTTATTGAGTGGTATCAGCTACGACTTTCCTATGAATTTTCGCCGAGTTATGTTGTACCAAGCGATAAAGATGAGTCGTGCTGATGGAGTTTACCAAGAAAAAGAAAAAGCAGCAGTGGCTAAAGCAGCAGAAATTTTGGGAATTGAGCGTAGTATTGTTATTAGTATTGAGTCATTAGCTGAAATGGAAGATGCAAGTGAGCGACTGCGGCTTGCCTTATTTGAAACTGATGTTTAATTCTGGTTGAAGTTTTTTTATAGAGGGGTTTCAAAACCCCTCTGCTTTGTGCTTGATAATTTTGTACTTTAAAACGTTCAAAAGAATGAGTAGTTCTACAGACCTAGAAAATATTGTTGAAAATTTTGAGTGGAGTCAGCTTTCTCTAGAACAGTTAAAGCTAGTTCAATCTCAAGTCGGCAAAGCGATTAGTCTTAAGAAACAAAACTTAAACTCAACAAAAGATACGGCTAATTTTAGCAAAAATTATGGGTATAAAGCAACTTTAGCAAAAGTATTTCCTCATAGCTTGCGTAACTGTTTGTCTGAGCATCAGAAGTGTATTTTCGCCATCAGTCTAGGAAGTAAAAATTTTGTTTATAGGGAGCGACTTGAAGCTTGCATCAAATTGATTAGCGAAAATTTTCCGACTTGCTTAGTGCTAATTGGTGATAGTGTACATCGACTGACAATTGAGATTAGACAAGGAATAGAAGGAGATGATGCTTGGTTACAGGCAATTCGTACTGGAGAGGAGTTTGTTAATGAAAATGGTTTGCTGTTCGAGCAATATTCTGAAAGCTGTCAATTTGAGTTCAGGATGGCTTCAGAAATATTAGAGCGATCAGACTTTAATATTTATTATGAGGAACTTCAGAGTCTTTATCAAAAAAATGAATCTTTTCAAAACATGGTAAACTCTTTTGCTGAGACATATCTCAATCGAGGTGAACAGTTAGAAATAGAGAAAGCAGACCAACTTAGACAAAAGCACCTGGCAACAACCTACTTACTTGAGGAGTCAGCTTTATTTACCTGCCTTGTTAAAGAAGGATGGCTAGTTTTCCTATATCCAGGGTCAATCAAAACCTTTGAAGAAATATCAGAGGGACTACACCCAGAAGTACCTGAACCTCTCAAACAAATGATCTGGGTAAGTCTGCGCCTGAAAAAGCGAAATTCTAGAAGTGGAAATGAAAAATGAGAATAAATGAACGAGCGATCGCTTTAGTAGTATGGCCAAATATCTGGTATTTTTATGATTCTGTAGGGACGTTGCATGCAACGTCCCTAACTACTTCCTCAAGTGTGGGAGATATGGGTAGAAGGCGTTGCGGAATTAAGGGATGAATGTAATATAAAATCCTGATAATTACTATACCCAAATCATTGCGACGGTCACTGCGTGGAAGGTTTGCGCAGCATTCCGGAACGGATAGCAATCTCAAGGGTGCGCGGAGATTGCTTCCTATCGTCGATAGGGACGACTATTCAACCGGATTTGATATAAGTGGGATAGGCATCCTGCCTGTTCCTGCCCTTTCCACCCTTCCCACAGCTTAAGCTGCAGCTACTAAACCACTATGTCTTAACAAAGGTTCAGTATTAGGTTCTCGGCCTCGGAAAATTTTAAACACCTCCATCGGATGCAAACTTCCACCCAATGCTAAAACTGTATCTCTAAACTGCTTACCACAGGTAGCGATCGCCTGTTCATTTTCCAGACCAGCTTCTTCAAAAGCTGCAAAAGCATCAGCACTTAATACTTCCGCCCACTTATAACTGTAATAACCAGCAGCATAACTACCAGAAAAAATATGCCCAAACGCACATAAAAAAGAATCTTCTGGCAATGGTTGTAAAACAGTAGTAGTTTCAGCAACACGCTTACGCACATCTACTACTGTTTCTTTTCCACCTGGTTGATAACGGTGATGAAGTTCAATATCAACTAGAGCAAAGTGCAACTGACGCAACATTGCACTACCGCTCATATAATTTCTGGCAGCCAAAAGTTTCTGATAATAATGTTCTGGCAAAGTCTCCCCCGTTTCATAGTGTTTCGCCATTCCGAATAAAGTGGAGCGATCATAACACCAATTTTCCATAAACTGACTAGGTAACTCCACCGCATCCCACTCTACATTATTAATACCTGCTGCACCTGCATAGTCAACCTTTGTTAGCATATGTTGTAAACCATGCCCAAATTCATGGAACAGAGTTTCTACCTCACTAAAAGTCATCAAACTAGGTTTACCATCTACAGGCGGTGTTTGATTACATTGTAAATAAGCTACAGGTAAACGCACAGTAGTTTGACCATTGTCTACAATTTTAGCACGATTTATACACTCATCCATCCATGCACCACCTCGTTTTTCAGCGGGGCGACTATAAGCATCAAGATAAAAGTAAGCAATGGGTCTATTTGTTGCATCACTAACTTGGAAATAACGCACATCTTCATGCCACACTGGTGCTTCCCCATCTGCAGCAGTAATATTAATGCCAAATATCCGCTTTACCAAACTAAATAACCCATCAAGAACTTGTGGCAGCGGAAAATATGGTCGCAACTCTTCTGCTGTAAAGGAAAATTTTTCTTCCCGCAGTCTTTCTGACCAAAAACTTTTATCCCAATGTTTGAAGTCATTTGCCTCTAGTGCATTTTTGCTAGCAGCATAAGCTTTAAGGTCTTCTAAGTCTTTGACTGCAGCATCATAACTAGCACTGCGTAGTTCTTCCAATAATTTTTCTACTGCTTCCACACCAGGAGCCATTTTACTGGCGAGACTTAGTTCTGCATAACTATTAAAGCCCAGAATTTTTGTTTTTTGTTGACGTAGCTCCAGAATGCGTTCAATTAAAGGATAGTTGTTTAAGTCCCCACTGTCAGCACGACTAATAAAAGCTTTATACAGTTTTTCTCGCAACTCTCGTTTTTTGCTGTGCTGCATGAAGGGTACAAAACTAGGAGAGTCGAGGGTGATGCGCCATGGTCCGTTTTCTGGAGTAGTGTTTTCAACTCCATCGTCTCTAGCGGCCTGAGCTGCTAGACTTAATAAACTGGGTGGTAAACCCTCTATTTCCTCTCTTTTAGTTAATGTTAACCTAAAAGCTTTAGTAGCGTCAAGAACGTTATTAGAAAATTTGGTAGAAAGTTCTGCTAGTTCTAGTTGAATGGCATTGAAGCGTTCTCGTTTTTCTCCTTGTAAACCTACTCCTGAAAGTTCTGCATCTCTGATGGCAGCTTCAACTATGCGTTTTTGTCCTGAATCTAAGTTTTCCCAACTATCACTATTGCTTAAATTTTTAAAGGCTTGATAAAGAGGTTGACTTTGATTTAGTCTATTAGTAAATTCTACAATTTTTGGTTGTACTTCATCATAAGCTTTTCGTAATTCAGGACTATTTTTAACTCCCATTAAATGTCCTACTATTGCCCAACTCCAAGTTAAACGGTCTTCCAATTTTTGTAGAGGTTCTACTAAGTCATTCCAAGTTGGTTTAACTGTTACTTCTAAGTTTGTTAATTCCTGTTCTAATTCTGTGAGTAGTTCTGTCATTGCAGGTACTACATCTTCTGGTTTGATAGACTCAAAAGGAGGTAATCCTTTACCAATTAGTAATGTTTTTTTTGCCACTGTGGTATTAATACTCATAAGTTGTCGAGCTTGATATCCTGATTACTTTTCTTTGTATTAAAGCATTGTAGCGTAACTACTATATGTATCAAATTTACCTGAAAAATAATTAAGTTTTTGGTTTCTAAAGTTATAAGTAAACCAATTAAATCAGATAATTTTTTCATTAACGGATAATGATTGATTAATGACAACCTATAGCAGAAGTTAAAAGCTTATTCAAGCACGAAAAAGCAATTTTTATATTCTTTCATTATCAATTATTAGGAGAGACTGTATTAAATTTAGACCGCAATAAGTTCTACCTTTAGTATTTCCACTTAGAGGAGTAAATGGTTGTTCTGGTTCTCCTAAATTATCTAATACTAAAGTTGCGCCAGTAAAATCTTGATTCCTAGTATAATCATTAACCGTCACAATTGTTTTTAATCCTGTTTGCAAAGCAGCTTGTAAACCGTGATGTGAATCTTCAAATACTATACAATTACTGCTGTGAATATTCATTTTTTCTAGTACATAATAATAAATATCTGGTGCAGGTTTCTTTGCTGGAACTATATCTCCTGCAGCAATTATTTCAAACCAAGAAATACTTTCTTTCCCCAAGGTATGCTCTAATAATGCCGTCACATTTGGTAAAGCGCTAGTAGTAGCGATCGCTAACCGTATTTTATTAGTTCGTGCCTCTGTTAATAATCTTTTTACTCCTGGGCGTAATGGTATAGCACCTATTCCTAATAATTTTTGGTAATAATTTGTTTTACTGGCGTGTAGATTAGAAATTAATTCTGGCAGTGGGATTGATGATGAAAACTTTGGTTGATACTGACTAATATAAAAGTTAATCCGTTCTTTGCCACCGGCGACTGCTAGTAATTCTCCATACAAAGAAACTGACCATTCCCAGTCTAACCCCGCTTCAGCAAAAGCTTGATTAAAAGCCACTCTATGGCCATCTCGTTCTGTATTTGCTAAAGTCCCATCAACATCAAATATTAGGGTAAACGGTTCAGTCATTTCAGTTATTAGTTATCAGTTAACAGATATCAATACCTCTAGTTGAAGGTAGGGGCCTAATACTAAATTTTCTTTTTTTTATCCCCTTTGAAGAGGAGAATATTTACCTAATTTTATAGTATAGTTTACCGAAAAATTCAGGTATAAAGCCTCTCAATTCATGGATAAAAAAAATTTCCTTTAGCTCAACTCTCTTCTTTATAAGAAGAGATAATTATTAATTATTAAGGCTCTTCTAGGTTAACTATGATAAATACTACACTTATAAACTTCATAACTATTGCTATGCAACGATTCTGGTCATACAAAAAAGCTATTTTAATCAAAAGGAATTTTTATTTTGTTGAATCATCTGCTATTTAAGAGTTTAGAGCTGTTTAAGCTACTAAAAAGCTATAACCAGTCTAGGAGAGCCATTATTAATTATTAATTATTAATTATTAATTATTAATTATTTTAAAAACTACCTTCAGATTGCTTTACTGATTCTCCTGTAACTTCTCTGACGGGTTGTTTGGAAATTAGGGACTGATGAGATGATTGGCTAGAATAATTTGTATGTTGTAATTGCCTCACAAGTGTAATCAAGCGTTTCAAGTGAGGTTTTACCACCTGTGTATTTTGTGTTTCCAGATCGTCAATTTGGGCCTGAAGCTGGGATATATCTGCTTGAGGTTCATTGGCCAATACTTCCATATCTCTTTGCAGGTTGGCGATCGCTTCCTCGATAACTAAAAGACGGCCATTTACTATTTCCCAATCATCTGTAGTCAGAGCTTTTTTATCTACAGATGCTAAACTTTTTTGTACGTAAGAGGCTGAGTATTCTAGTGCAGTTAGTTGCTGTTGTATTTCTGAGTCTACACTTTGTGTCGATCCAGTAGAGAATTTTTCACGAACTGATTCAATTTCTGTAGAAAGCTGTTGACGCAGTTTCACTATTACCTTTACAGCATTTTTTTCTAGCTTTTCTACTGAGCTTTGAATTTCTCCTATCTCAGACTTTTGAGATAATAGCATCTGCTGTTCAAATCGGTATCTGTTAGCCACATTCAGAGATATGGCCAATGTCATAGGGGCTACCGCGTAAAATGCTTGTCCAGAAGCTGCTACCCCAAAAGCACCCAATGCCGAACCTATTATACAAGCATACTCTGCCAAATTGAGCCAATGCTTTTTGTAAAAAGTTTGCTTCACAGCTCTCCTTAGCAATGAATCTCGATTTTGTTCCATATTTAGTAACATTTGTCCACAAGCATTTTCTGTTTCATTCTATTTATTCTAGAAGTATCGGCACTATTTATAATTCTTTGTGGATACGAGTAATAGTATATCATTGACATTTCCCGAATTAAACTATTAACCTCAAACCTACAACCCACAATTTTATCTAATTATAGTTTTAAATCACCGTATAATATAAAAAAAAATTAGATTAATTCAATGAAACAAATTAAGTCTATTTTTAGAGTAACATTGTTTTTTATCGCCAGCATTTTCTGCGGAATGCTGCGCAAACAGCTATTAGCAGTCAGCAGTCAGCTCCTAGTGTCTAATTGTATAAATTAATATACTTACTGAGCAAATTAAAAAAGCTTGAAGCCAAGGAAATTCCACCTAAAAATAATATTACTAATTTTTGCAACTAGACACTAGCTTTTTAATGAATGAAGACAGCATTTTTTTTATTCTACTAAATTTTCAACCACAAATTATATGAGTTATTAACTCAGATAATTTGTGGCAGTAAATTATAGATGTATTTCAAAAGCTGAATGCTCAATGCTTACTTTTTATCCAACTCCTAGGAGTTGGATTTTTAACAGTTAATTTTGATGAATTGGCAAACTTGATTGTCAGTTCGATGTTTTTCTGGATATTGATTACCTAGTGCAAAATGGTGGAAATAACTGACCATTTACAAAATCCTAAAAGCATTACTAATAAATACTTTTGACTTCCCCTCCCAGGAGGGGTTAGGGGTGGGTTGAATTTTGACTTTTAACTTCCGCGTAGCAACACTAGGGGAGTAGTGAATGCTCGTAGGCAAAAAATAATATTTTATCGCCCAAACGAATCCCTAGACAAAGTGGTAAGTAAATTCATACATTAAATCTACTCTACCTTTGCGTAAAATTGCAGGATCTAATCTTTCTTTAGTATTACAAGTCATTAAAACAACTAATTTATGATGATGATTAATTCCAGATTCATCTACTACGCTTTGATATAAAGTACCATCTAACAAACTGAGAATATGTTCTGTTTTACTATTAGTTTGTGCCACTTCCAAAGAGCGGTCTTGAGCCAAATTATCTGCCTCATTAATAATCAGACAAATCTGCTCTAAATATGTTGGTGGTACAAAATTTTCTACTGCATCATGATCTAAGATAAAAATTACATATCCTAAAGGAACTAAAATCTCTTTTGCTACTGCTTGAGTCCAAGCTGTTTTACCTGTTCCTGGTTCTCCACTTATTAATATAGCTAGTTGATTTTGTGCAAAAATTTCTTGCTGTACTGTGTCAGTAAAGTTTTGAATATCTTGAGGAAATGTATTAATAGGAAATTGACTTTGAACTTGTCCTATTCGACATTGATAACCACTTACCATAACTGCCATATTGTAGGTCGATTTTCTCACAAGTGGTGCTATATCTTTAGATATTAAACTATAGTAACGTCTGCCTTTATCATACGTTTCTATTTGTAGCCAAGAGCAATATTTTGACCAATAGCTATATACTGTACCTAAAGTTTCTAGACGTTCCCAACTGATAAATCTCTCTGTTGGATAATAAAAATTTCTTTCCATGAATGATTGGGTAATTATGTCAGGTTTACCTAATAAATCAAGGATTTTAAAAATAGTAATTTCTTGAAGTCTATTCAGAGCATATTCAATAGGAATACTTTCTCTTGTAATAGTTCGTGTAACTGGAGTTTCTATGCTCAATAAATCTTTATAACGATAATCTGGAGTTAGAGGTTGAGGAGTTATATAATCCCAAAATTCATCAAATTCATATCGTGTACTTTCTGAAAAAATGTTTAATATATTCGCCCACCAAGGAAATTGATTACGGCCTAAAGCATCAGCAATATCACTAGCTATATCAAGAGTTTTTTTGCTAACTTCCCAAGGGTCATTAGATAATAAATACCATAGATATTCCCAATCAAATTCTCGGTAAAGTGGTCGCCAACCTGCTCCTAATAATCCTTGATTTTGAGGGTTATTTTGTTTACTGTCGAAGTATCCTGTTCCCATAGTTTATTGAAGTTATACATAGTACACAAATTTTCTTTTAAGATAATATTTATCACCTGTACCATTTCAGATTAACTTTATCGCTGATGGCTGATTACTTTTATTAGCTTCTTTTTTTTGCTCTTCATAAAGGAATTGTGATAAATTAATAGCTAAATATGGGCACTCGTGCTAAACGCAAGAGGCAAAAATTATAAGATTTGATAATTTTTTTTGTTAAACCAAATTCAAAAAATATCCTTACAGTCTTTCACCTTCAAGTATCTAAAATTTGCAAATATCTAGGGGGAACTTCATTAACTAACCAAACATTATTTGCAGAAAGGTAAAAGTTATAACCATCTTGAAACATTCCCATCGCATCTACTACTAATACTATAGATTTCCCCTTTCTTCTTTTTGCTACATTTATAGCTGTAGTAATATCATTTGATAAATGAACATAATGTCTTGACATTTTCTGTAAACCAGTCTTTTTAATTGAGTCAATTACATGAATTACTGTACCATGATAAAGTATATTTGGAGGTATTTGTGGTTCTAATTGCAAATCTACTTCGACACTGTGTCCTTGGTTAGCACGAATAAGAGTACCACTAGAGTCCAGAGAAAATCGTTTTTTATCGTTATTTTCTACAACTGTATAAAGTTCTGTTTTAAGGATAGGAAAGTTATAATTTTGAGCTGCTTTCAATACTTCTTCTATAGCAACCCAACCATGAGAATCGAGTTTAATACCTATTTTATCTGGGTGGTGTCTCAACACCAAACTCAAATACTTACTAATTTTTACTAGGCGAGAATTGTTCATACTATTATTTTTTATTTTTCTTACAATTAATATCAGTTAATTATTATTTAACTAAGCAATTTGTAAGTATTCAGTTGTCAGCTATTAGCTATTAATCATTAACTATATTATCTTTACAGGAAGAATTAGTATTAAGAGATTAAGTAGAATTAACATTATAGATACAAACTGATGATATCAATTTATTGATTCAAAAGCTGAGATATAACTGTCTATCGCTGAATAGTTACAGCAATTTAATTTTGATATAGTTGATTTTTTCTATAGCATTAAATATATAGCAATCCTAAATAGGTTGCGGGTAATCAAATAAGTAGATAAAAAAAGTGAAACACCTGTCTGTTACCTGTTTCCTAAAAACGGTAATATTTTTATACACAAATAAAATAAGATTGCTATTAGGTATTAAGTTTTAGTTTTATACTACTTTTATATTACAATAAGAATATAAGAAGTGTCAAGGATAGCTATAGGAAAAC